>DATKNH010000153.1 GCA_035541455.1 Syntrophorhabdales bacterium | reverse complement strand
GGTGAGCTCTACTATTTGAGAGACCTCATCGTGATCTCTGAGACACAGGGCGTGTACCCTCCCTTCAAGCAGATGTACTGGCGGGCTCCCGCTACCGTTAAGACTGAGTTCACGACGAAGGACGATGTGGGGTTCTGGCTCTACAGTTCCGGCTCCACCGGTGCTCCCAAGGGCGCCGTCCACTCCCAGTATGATATGGTGGTCGCTTCGCAAAGCTACGGACAAAACGTGCTAAACCTTACCGAAGATGATATCTGTTTTTCCGGCGCCCGGCTGTTCTTCGCGTACGGGCTTGGCAATGGGATGTATCTGCCGATGTCGGTCGGTGCTGCTGCCGTCCTGAGCCCCAGCAGGCCCACTCCCGAGACTATGTTCAAATATCTCGAAAAATTCCGACCGACCGTCTTCTTCGGCATACCGACGCTGTATGGTCAGATGCTCGCCTACAAAGAGAAGCTGGATAAGGAGCGGGGGACCAGACCCGATCCGAATGGCAACCATGAACTTTCGTCCGTTCGGGTGTGCGTATCTGCGGGCGAGGCGCTGCCGGCTGATATTTTTACACGATGGAAGGAGCGGTTCGGGGTGAACATACTCGATGGCATCGGTTCCACCGAGATGCTTCATATCTTCATTTCCAATCGACTGGACGGTGTGCGGCCTGGCTCTACCGGCAAGCCTGTTCCAGGTTATGCACTCAGAATCGTCGATGAGGAAGGTGCGGAAGTTCCGAACGGCGATATAGGGACCCTTTTGGTTAAGGGTGATAGCGCGGCGCAGGCCTACTGGAGGAAGCGGGAGAAAACCCGGCAGACTATGCAGGGTGAATGGATCAATACCGGAGATAAGTATTACGTGGATAAGGACGGCTTCTATTACGCAGCGGGCCGGGCAGACGACATGCTGAAAGTGGGTGGCATATGGGTCTCCCCACTTGAGGTGGAGCATTGTCTGGGCGCTCATCCTGCAGTTGCGGAGGTGGCGGTGATAGGCCGCAAGGATGACAAAGATCTGGTGAAGCCACTCGCCTGCGTGGTGCTTCGCGAAGGCTATTCTGCGTCCGAGGAGCTTGCAGAAGAGTTGAAAAAGTGGGCGCTTGAGCGTCTGGCAAAATTCAAATATCCGAGGTGGGTAGAATTTATCCCGGAACTGCCCAAGAGTGCGACCGGCAAGATACAGCGGTTCAAGCTGCGCTGAGAGAAACAGGGCACAGGTCAGGGATCAAGGCTCACGGCTAGAACAAGCTTTCCTGAGCTGAGTTTTTCGACCATGCAAGTACGCGCTCGCCGTTTCTTGCCTGCCCCGGGGATCTCGCGCGAATCATCAGCGTCTTGGCCAAACTCGCTAGTCACTGATCAGGACCTGTCCTGGCGCTGCATCCGGTGCGGCCTTCTTTATTCGCGTGACCCAGTTCTGTCCCTCGGCTATTACACCTTCACCGCTGACCTTATCGCCAATCTTCAGGTGGCTTAGGGCTGAATACCCGCCCTCAAACGTGGCGAATTCGAAATTCCCGAGGTAGGCCTTGTCCCCAATCCTCACGACCGCAGTCTGGGACTTCGAATCCACGTTCTGGATCTCTCCGGTGAACTTGAATCTTTCGTCCCTGACAAACGCGTCTCGCGGCACGGTCGTGTCCAGCCATATCTGAGAGTAAACTGAGCCCACCATTGCCAAACCAATCACGACCGCCACTCCTACCGATAGCTTTTTCATATCCTGACTGCTTTGCTTCCGTTAATCTTGGTAGCCTGACGCAGGGCCTATAGCGTACTAAAGCAATTGCAATGCCAGTCATAAGTGGTTCGAAAATTGACGCCATCCCAAGTCGCACCCTTGCGAGTTTCCGAGAATTTGCGAACAGTCCCAAATAAATGCTGCTTATGCCTTAGAACTCGGCCTCACCTACAGCCCCACAGCTATCCCGGCCCTTTCGCTGAGGCATCGCACTCTCCGTCGATACTTCAACCATGCTTGCGGACCTTGTCATTGAGGACCTCAAGCAATGTTTCAATGTGGGCTTTGGACGGCACATCAGCGATGTGGCCGCACTCGCATTACACCAAACCGTAGAGTGGGTTACTCCATTTCGTTCATTTTGAGACACGTCCCCTGATGCGCAAGAAGGGAGGATTCCTGTATTTCCTAAACAAATCAAATAAATGGTATCAACCCATGAATTGGCACTGATCTTGCGATTATGACATACATGATTACCGTATTGTTAAGGTTCCTCATGAGCCTTATCAATTGGAGACGCGGGGGTAGTGACATGAAAAATGAGATAAGCAGAGGCGAGTTCATCAGGTATATATTGGGTTTGAGTGTCTTCGGCATCGGGTCGTTTTTCTCCCTGAGGAAAGATGAGGGATTTAGAATAGCCAAGATGCGAAACTGTGTTGGCACTGCAACAGCGTATGGTGCATGCGGCATGGGCTCCGGTTGCGCGGGCGGCGGGGGCGTATGCGGAGCGGGCTCTGGTTGCTCGGGCAGTAACGATGCTACTGTTTACGGCGGCAACGGGCTCTGCGGTGCCGGCTACGGTTGCGCGGGCGGCGGAGGCCAGTGCGGAATGGGCTACGGCTGCGCGGGCAGTAACGAAGGTGCTACCGGTTATGGCGGCGGCGGTCTATGCGGCATGGGCTCCGGTTGCGCGGGCGGCGGAGGCAGATGCGGAGAGGGCTACGGCTGCGCGGGAGGACAATGAATCTTGATTTGCTGGAGACCCGACTTAAGCTGCCATCCGATGTTCTTACGAAGCGAAAGAAAGAGAAGTATCTTTTTTTGAACCCGCAGATTCCTGATTGGATTATTGTTAACGCTAACGGAGCAGCGGCTCTAAAACTCTGTAACGGCGAACGAACGGTACGTGACATCGGCCGTATCGTATCGAGGGCAGCCCGGAGAGACGCAAGGGAGGAGGTAGCCAACTTTTTTCACGAGGTGCTTTCAAGCACAAGCTTTTTCTCCGATTCTGTCAATCAATCCGACCGCTCGCAACCGTATCATCTCAATTGCATTCATCTGAATCTCACAGACAGATGCAACCTCCAGTGCGTGTACTGCTACGCACAGGAGAGAAATGACTCCAAAAGCAAACTTTGCCTCAAAGACTATATGACCGTCGTTGATTCCATAAACGACTTAACTAAGAACGTTGAGATCGTTTTCACAGGCGGTGAGCCTCTCCTGGTTGATTATATACTTGATGTAGCGCACTATGCGAAAAGCAAAGGAAATGAACTTCATCTTCTCACAAATGGGACCTTAATAGACGTCAAAACTGCTGACCTTCTTTCTGAGTTGTTCGACCTTATAAAAATCAGCATAGATGGGGCCTACCCAAAAATCCATGACTGGCACAGAGGAAATGGCGCTTTCGCAAGAACTATGAAATCCATAGATCTTCTTGTGAAGAAGAATGCCAAGCTGAAAATTTCAATGACGGTAACAAAGAAAAACATTAACAACATAACGGCTATGGTAAAGAGGTTCGGTTCCCTGCTCTCCTTTGCTCCCCTGTTTAACGCCGGACGAGCGAAGAAGAACAGGCGCTTGGCGATTACAGGCCGTGAATACTACAAGGCTCTCTCCTCTATACCAGGCGTCAATCCAATGAGCTATTTAGGTTCATCCCTGCAAAAAGCCAAGCAGCAAAGAATTGCAAAGTGTTCGATCGGAGACGCTGAAATCAGCATTTCACCTACAGGTGACGTCTATCCATGCCACCTGCTGCATTTACCTCAATTTTTCGCTGGCAACATCAGAGAGCAGTCATTAGAGCTCATTTACCAGACATCGCAAAAACTCAAAGCCTGCAGGGAGCTTATTGTGACAGAAATAGAAGGGTGTGCGAAATGCGCTGTCAGATTTATTTGCGGAGGTGCTTGTCGGGCGAGGGCTTTTTATGAGAAGGGCAGAATAGATGTTTCGGATGATTTCTGCGAATACGAAAAATTAGCTTTCACAAATGGCCTTTTTGAGGCTTACGATCTCGGCTGAGATGTGCCTTGCGCGAAGGGCCGGTGGTATTCCTGTTTCCGCGGGTGAGTAGAGCACTGGTTTGCGGAGGCGCCACCATTCGTTCAACAACTCCGAAGGCATGGTGACAGCAACTTTTTCCAGAAAGCCCCGGCTGGCCTGAAATCAAGGAACTTGCGTTCCAGACAGCCTGTCTCCCTGTTGAGGAGCAAGAATGAGGTGATGCCGTTGCCGAAGTGCTTGCGCGTTGATTGCGCCACAGCCTGAAACAGTTCATTCAGTTCGAGCTTGCTGACAATGTGATTGTTAATTTCCAGCAGCAGGCTGAGGCGGTCGCGCTCACGCGCCAACCGGGCAGCGTCTTTCCGCAGCTCGACGCGCGCGCTCTTGCGTTCTTTGCGCAAGGCGGCGTCCTTCTCCGTGCGTCGCGGTCTTGTCGTGCGGTTCATGGAGATATCATTCTCCATAATATCCGGGTCGAACTGCCGCACAATGAAAAAACAGCATGACTCTGACTAAAAACGAGAACCGTATTGCACTTGCGACGCCGTATGTCACCTGGTCCGGGGTTACAACCGAAAGAAGGGAAACTGGTGTTGGGATTAATCGCATAACCATCCTCCTCACTCGTTTGTCATTAATGCAAACTCTGAAGAGGGGCGAAGGAGGTTACCGCCTATCCCATGCTTGCATCTGCCCGAGGGCGTTGGCAAAATTCTTGAGCAAAACCTTGAAATGTACTTTTGAGATCTTTTCCGAGGATCTTTCGTTGGGTACTCGAAAGGCCGTTCCCTTGATATCCATCGTTAATTCACGAAAAATCGCTAGGTGCGATTTCCAATGGACAATGTTTCCAATCAATTACGGTGGCATTGTGATTGCTCTCGTATGGTAGAGCTCCTGTGCGAGGCGACCAAAACTAAACAAAGGAGGCAGGAATATGAAAAAAATATTGGTTCTAGTGGCGGTCGTGATCGGTATGGCACTGGCGAGTTCAGTGTACGGTCAGATATGGCTGGGCATGACCGTGCCGTCAGATGCTTTTGGTAAGAATGAAAAATTTAAGTTCACGGGAGAGATCCAGAGTGTGGATCCGCAGTATCAGACTGCGGTCGTGAGGATTGGAGACAAAACCTACCTCGGAAATTTCGAATTCACCACGTACGAGGCGGGGTATGGAAATCTGAGCAATCTTAAGGTTGGCGATAAGGTCAGCGGTGAGGGTGTGATCGCCGAGGGACAGAACTGGGTCACGAGAATAAAGAAGGCCGCAGCGGGAGCTGCACCATGGGAAGTCCTGATTACGGACTAGCGAGCACGACGGAGGAGTGGTGATAGGCCGATAAGAGTATTGCGCCGCTCGGTTGGGCAGCAACAACGAGTTACTGGCTCAACGACCTTCCAGCAGTGGAACGACATCTTAAGGGTGAGCAGAAGGAAACCCGGAATTCAGCAAGGGATTCTCCTAGATCAGAGTGGTAGGCTACAAGGCTCTCGTACCCCTCAAGGACGGCAAGAAGAGCGAAGGGCTGGCCTGACGTGATGGAAGTGAATCTTCTCTACCTTCGACAAAGAACACGGCGGGATGTTTGAAGGACGTGAGCTGAAACACCGGATGGCCCCATCACAGCAGAACGGACCAGCGTGGATGTGAGGCAAGCTCGTGAATCAAGCTATTGCAGCGTCCCTTACACTGCTATTCGACCTGTTTAAGATATTTCTCGCGGTGGTTCTTCTCCTCTCAGTCGTAATCGTCGCGAAATACTCCTTCGTAAGAATCAAGGGAGTCTTCGCTGAGAAGAGAACGAGGAAGATCCTGAAAAGACTGCCGGAAACATGCACCGTTATGAACAACCTGCATCTTCGGACCGAGCTGCAAGTTTCTCAATCAGATCAGGCGGTGGTAAAATCCTAACGTTACTGGCCGAAGATGGGAGCTTACGCAACGCCGAAGGGTGACATTGAAAAAACGGAGAGATCACATCTACATCCGACCGGACCTTTAGTATCAAAACGTGGGGTGGATTGCGTAGCTGCCACATGCCTGGTTACCATTGACCCCAAACGGGCGTGCTTCAAAAATAGATGAAATGAAGCAACCCATTTTACGGTTTGGTATAAGGCGAAGGGATCCGAATGCAATCCTTGAAGTTGAGGATTACGATTCGACGTCAGCACTGACGACGGCGCAGGCCGGACACAAAAAATCTCTTACGGCATTAACCCATTCGACAAATGTATTCCGATAGTTCTCGGATGGAAATTCACTCCCCCTGATTTCTTCAGCAAGTTCTTGGAAACTCTTCTCCTTCAAGTCGGAAATATTGAACGGAAATTCATGCCTCCCGAGCGCCATGGCACGGCAATGCAAAAATCCACCCAGGTTCGCTTTTGTGGCTTCGAGGGGAAAGACCTCATCGTGTGGGTCCCCTATGATGAGAACCCGATTAGAGAGCGTTCTGGTAGCATCGTGTAGGCGATCTCTTCCGCCCTCGTTAAAGAAGAGCCGTTTGAACCATAATCCCGTTTCTTCCTCATGCAGCCAGCAGCGGAATTCAGGGGATGCCTGTTCTTTGTATCCTCCCTCATAGAATTGTTTTGACCGGCGGAACGCATCCTCATCAATGACAAGAACGCTGACTGGGTTCATGTCCCGAATGTGAGTGCAACTGCTGAAGAGCACCACTCGCGAATCGCTCAAGAGGTCGTCCCCCATAAGCATAACCAGAGCCAGGTAAAGATAGCCAGTGATCGAATAGCCGAGGAAATTGATTCTGGCTGTCGGCGCAAGGATCTGCTCCCCTCTTCCGGTCATCGTTTCAAATTGTCCTTTCCGCATTAGGAGGGTGAGATCTTTTATATCGCAGTAGCTCTGCAGCGCACCCCGGAAGAAACGTTCCGGCATTTCAGCAAATCTGTGGCTTATGACGGCATTAAAGGGAGAGGCACAGCGATTCTCGTTGATCTGTGACCTCGATCTGTACAGGCTGCGCATCCTCATGAGCCACGAAGAGGGTCTTCTGTTTACATGAAAGGAAAGAGGGAATATCAAGACGGGCATTCTCAGGTTGTGGCAGAGGGCTTTCGCCCAGTACTTCAGCTTGAGGTATGAGGTTTCGTTGAGACCGTGGCCGAGGAACAAGCAATCCCCAAATGTCTGACCCGCCGGTCTGAAGACCGGAAACATGAAACATTCGTTGCTCTCTGTATTACGGTCTTCTGGCAGGAGGTAATGCGAAGCCCGGGAGGTGAAGAGAGCCTTCTCCTCGATAACATCTGGAAGCTCCCAATCTTGGTTCGTTCCAACAGTCTTCCTGCGCATGTCTCTTTACCCTCTTATGCTGGAGGCCCGCAGGCATTGCCTGAATGCTTGTCACAGGAGGCAAACCCCTCTCTCGTGCTGTCAAAGGCTAGGCCTCTCTAGAGTACCTCCCCACGCATACATGCTTTATCGGAAGGCAGCGGAATAATGAAGACCGGCTTCACAGACCGCTCCAGCACTGAACGAGCCGTGCTTCCGAGAAAGGTCTGCTTTAATAATCCCTTTCCATGGGTGCCCAGGACGATGATGTCGCATTCCCGCGTGCTCGCTACGTTGAGGATTTCTTCCACTGGGTATCCTGCGGTGACGATGATCTCGGACACGAGGTTTTGGGGGTTGGGGCCGAAGCGTGACGCTGTCTTCAGGCTGAATTCCTGCAACCGTTTCTTGATCTCTGCCATGTCTTCCTGCACCTTGCGCTCCTTTTCCTCTTGCAGGAACAGAGGGAAATTGCGGGCGGCTGCTCCGAGGTATACCCAGGGACTGATCGCCTCTACGCAGTGGAGAATTACGATCTCTGCGTTATGTGTTCTCGCGAGATCAGCGGCAAAATAGGATGCATAGGCTGAGTTAACCGTAAGGTCGGTAGCGTAGAGAATTTTTTTTATGTGTGGTACCATGCCTCGCCTCCTCCGTTACTTCTCGGGCAGAGACTACCTTCGTGAGCTCCAGACCAACGGCAGTTTCATGCCAATTTTTCAGAAAGGTCTGGGTCAGCTGCATCCCAATCAAGATCAGTCTTTTCAGGTGGCAGCGGTATAATGAACATGGGCTTGCGCGTTCTCTCCAGTACCGAACGCGCAGTGCTCCCCACAAAGGTTTGTTTCAACCATCCCTTTCCATGGGTACCGAGAACAATCACGTCGCACTCCTCGGCATCGGCGATATTCAGGATTTCTTCGACAGGATATGCGGGCTTGACAATGATCTTCGATACGAAGTCGACATCCGGCGAGCCGATCGTCGATACTACCTTTCGGCTGAATTCCTGCAGCCGCCTCTCGATCTCGGCGACGTCTTCCCGTGCCTCCTGCTGTTTTGCCTTTTGCATGACCTTGTCCAGGTCCACAAAGCCTCCTTCATAGTATATCTCAGGCGGGATCCATCCCATGCAGTGGAGGATTACAATTGTTGCATCATGCTTTCGCGCCAGATCGGCCGCAAAGTAAAATGCATAGGCCGAGTTCTTCGTAAGATCAGTGGCATACAGAATCTTTTTTATTTCCGGAATCATCGCTCTCCTCCTTCTTTCTACCCTAATCTGGGTTATTATGAAATTGCAGACACCGGTTCCTCGTCAGTTCTCCTGTTGCACTTGCTTTTGGGTATCCGGAGCTATTAAGCCGCATTCTTAAGCGTGGCTCTTATACACCGGGTGAATTCCGCATGTACCCTTCATATTCTTTGGTACCTACCTCTAAGACTCCGATACAACAGGCGTGCCATGAACAGCAGTATACAAGAAAAGCTAGTTTCCGGTGCAATCCTGAGTGTACAAGTAGTTGGTCTGCCTCGCTTCAGTTAAAAAAAGAATATCCTTATGATACGATTGAAGAAGATCCGGGAAATTCGATTGAAAAACACCAAAAAGTAAATACCTGCCCCATTTCGTATATTTACCGGGTTTTGATATGAGGTTGTCACACCAGGAAGTTTACTTGGCCTTTTTTCTAGAGCCGCAACGGCTCATAGATTAGTCGCTGATTGTGGCAGCACATCGGTTACAAATAGTCTTTCGGTCCTGGCGATTTGTTAGTTGCGACTCGCTCCTCCTCTGGGTCATGAGAGGACCAAATGGCCGGCTTCATCGGCAGACTCACTTTTTCTCTGTTGCCTCACCTGGGACTGCGAAAAGCTGGTGAAGGAGATGGCCTTTGTCACACCTTGTCGCTGATGCTCCTTTAGAAACCGAGTACTGCTTTCAAGGTGTCTATCTCATTGGGCGATAAGTTCGGTTTGGCTGGTGACAACGCTGATTTCTGAACACTATACTGCGTTGCCCCATTAAGCATTACGGCAGTACGACCACCCTGCGTGACAGGATGTAGCTTCGCCAGTCCGCGTCTCGCCTCGTTCAGCCGGCCTTTCAATTTGCGTAACTTTCGCTTGGTGTTTTTGGCCATCTTTGCTGCCTCCTTCGATCGACGTATCTCACTCGATCAGTTCTTTTGCTTTTATCAGTCGGTATGTCCTGAAGATTAGCTGCAACATTCTTTGGGAGAGGGCTTTGCCGCTGAGGGCGAAGAAAGAAGCCGCGGGAGGCCAGCTTCTAGAAGGACTGTTCTTTTCTCGACGGCGTGTTTGTACGAACGGAACAGATAAACCCCACCGCAGGTCAGCCTCTTTTTCTTTATCGGCCGATGCCGCATCGGGGATAAGATAGATGCGGTAAGAACGGAGGCATAGGAGGGCAGGGGAGAGGCGTCACATTATGAATGTATCACAAACAAAGGGCTGAGAATAACATACGGGACCGCTCGTTGTTCTGCTTAAATATGTCACCTGATAATCATCTAGAGGGCACCTCGCCATAGACAAGAGGAAATTGTACTATGGTGAAAAGAACTCTCAAATCCTTTCATGGAGGTGCCCCAATGAAAGTGTACGTCGGCATGGATTTACATGCAACAAACACGTACGTCGGCATGGTTGATGAGGAGAACACGGTGCTCCACAAGCAGCGGTTCAGAAACGAGCTCCCGTTGATCCTCTCCGGTCTCGATCCTTTCAAGAAGGATACAGAAGGTATTGTCGTCGAGTCTACCTTTAACTGGTACTGGCTCGTGGACGGCCGTGCGCCATGAAAGTATGGCGCTTTAACATAAAGAGCTGTACCTGCCGGTTCCCGACCGGCACAAGATGTGCCCTGCCTGATGGAGGAGATTGGGCAGAAGGGGGCCGCAAAGCTCAGCCGGGTTCCACCGGCGGGGTGTCATAAGCAGAGCGGTCTTAAAGGTACCGGAACGCGGCCATCACCGCGCGGCCGGGCTACCACCGGGTGTATGGTGAGACAACGAAGCATGCGTTTGAAGCCTCTTGATTTAACGAGCAACCTTGGTTGTAGCGTGATGGCGCTCAAGGAATGCGGTGTGATTCGGGTAGAGTGAGCGTTTCTACCTGATAGGCACGAATAAGCCCGTGCCTGAAAGCGGGTCACTCCTTCTATCCCACTCTCCGGTGCCGCAAGGGGTAAAGCATGCCACCTAAGCACTCAATGAGGTCGGGGATCAGGAACATGGGAACTGCAGTCCGCCCGCCTGCTGCCGGCAGGCTATCCGTGGAGACCGGGGATGGAGGGCTGCGGGGCGGAGCCTCCGTACTAGTCTGAGGACGGGAAAGCCGTCCACATGGCGAAGGGGGGCAGGAGGTCGATACGCTTTCGATGACGGAGAAGTCTGCGAACACAGACGCAAAGGCTGACAAAGCCTGGTTACTCAGCGTGCAGAGGAAGCTGTATCAGTGGAGTCGGGAGCACCCCGAGGGTACCTACCGCGATTTGTGGAACTGGATTGTTGATAGCCGCAATATGCGGTGCGCCTGGAGAACTGTCGCCGCAAATAGGGGCAAAAGAACTCCGGGCATCGACGGGGTGACCGTGTCGCGTATCCGCAAGCGAGGGGTAGACGCATACCTGGAGAGGATAAGGGATGAGCTCCACTCGGGCTCGTACAAACCAAGTCCTTCCCGACGGGTGTGGATACCCAAGCCCGGAAAACCGGGGAAGTTCCGGCCCCTGGGGATAATTACCGTGAAGGACCGTATCGTACAGTGTGCAGTAAAGCAGATCGTCGAGCCGCTTTTCGAAGCCCGGTTCTGGCATGTCTCTTACGGCTTCAGGCCTGGGCGCAGTTGTCACGGTGCTTTGGAACACATCCGTTTGGCAATGAGACCTACCGGCAAGGCCGACGAAGGCAAAAGACTTACGTTTCCCTGCCAATATGTTATAGAGACAGACATCATGAGCTGCTTCGACCAGATCTCGCATCACCAGGCTATGGAGAGAATCCGCCGCCGCTCAGGTGATCGGAAGGTGAACAGGCTCATACTCAAGTTCTTGAAAGCGGGTGTCCTCTCGGAGGATCAGATCATCCGTACCGACGTGGGGACCCAGCAGGGTGGGATTCTTTCGCCTCTGATCGCGAACGTCGCACTCAGTGTGATCGAGGAGAAGTATGAGCGGTGGGTTCATCACCAGAAGAAGTTAAGGTCCCGTCGCACCTGCGACGGGATAGAGGCAGCCGGGCATGCGCGTATGACAGACAGAAAGGCAGGGAGGCCGGTGTTCTTCCCGATCCGCTATGCAGATGACAGCGTGGTCCTCGTATCAGGGACGTACGACGATGCCGTGAAAGAAAAAGAGTCCCTTGCACGCTACCTTAAGGAGACCGCGTCTCTCGTGTTATCGGAGGAAAAGACGCGTATTACCGCCACCGATAAGGGGTTCGAGTTTCTAGGGCATAGAATCCGTATGAAGTGGGATGACCGCTACGGATACAGTTCAAGGATCGAGATCCCCAAGCAGAAGGTAAAGGACTTCCGCCACCGGGTTAAGGAGCTGACGACCCGCAGTACGACCACGTGGTCGCTTGAGACACTGCTTCGGCAGTTGAATCCGATTCTCCGGGGTTGGAGCTACTTTTACCGGTTCTGTGCGGGGGCGAAGCCTATTCTTCATCGCAATGATCAGTACGTGAGAGACAGGCTCTACAGGTGGATCCGGAAGAAGCATCCCGGCGCAAGGTTGAAGGTAATCATGCGGTATCACCGGTCCAGTTCCGTGCACCCGGGATGCAGGGTGTGGCGCGAGGGAAAGGAAGAACAGTTTCTTATGGGATATCTCACTGTGCAACGGTTCAAACGGGGATGGATGCGACAACCCGAATACGCTTTGATCTCCGGAGAGCCAAGTGCGTAACGAAAGGCGCACGCTTGGTTCGGTGAGAGGCTACGGGAAACCGGTGATTGCAAGATCACACGGCGCTCGTAGCCTACTCTACTCATGGACCAGGGCTACCGCGTCCATCTGGCCAATGTCTCCGCCATCAAACAGTATGAGGGCTTGAAACAGATCGACGACAAGAGGAGTTCGCTCTGGCTCG
>DATKNH010000152.1 GCA_035541455.1 Syntrophorhabdales bacterium | reverse complement strand
AATGGTGAGCGTGCGAGCCATGGTAAAAAAACCAAAAGACGTAACGAGCATGACAGCAGACAAGAGACCTATTTCCGGGGTGAACCACCGGGCCACAGCTGCGTACAGGAAAAGAGCCGTCACCAACGCAGCCAGGGCGTCAGGCAGCCGTGTGGTGCACTCACTGAAGCCGAATATTTTAAATGACAAAGCCGTTGTCCAGTAGAGCAGAGGAGGCTTTTCGAAGTAGCGCACGTAGTCAAGGTGGGGCACGATGTAGTCCCCGGTCTCGACCATTTCCCTCGGTATCTCGGCATACCGTCCCTCGTCAGGCTCTTTGAGAGAATAGCTCCCCAGACCGTGAAAAAAGAAGACGTAGGAGAGCAGCAGTATGAGAAGTATATGGAGTCTGATTTGCGATATAGGCAACCTAGAGCCTCTCACTTGTTGTTATGAGCTCAAAATGGAACAGTGCATCATTTCGTTCGCGGCAGCCGGTGCATTCCGCGCTCAGTCAGTAGATACTAACATATCGCAGTAACCCCTTACCACGTTAGAGCAGGTAAGAACAAGAGTTCTGGTCGGACCTCACCATCCCAGTTTTGTTCCTAAACCGAACCTTCGCTTGTCATTCTTCCAATGCCAGTTTATGCTCTGATGGAGACCGAGGCGGCCGCGAGGAACCGACGCAGGCGTACGTATGGGTACGTCGAGGAGCGTGACGCAGCGACAACGAAGGTATACGCAGAAGATAAACTGGTATTAGAAGGTTATTTTGAAGACGGTACCTTTGTCCCTGATAAGCTCCAGCCTGCCCTCTATCTGCATGGCAAGGGCTGATACCAGCTGAAGCCCAAGGGTTTCTGCATTGAGCACGTCTATCTCCCCCGGCAGACCTACCCCGTTGTCGCTTACGATCAGCACGTTCTTGCCCGCCATTCTGTGAAGATCGACGGTAATGTGTCCTTCGACC
Organism: Syntrophorhabdales bacterium; assembly: GCA_035541455.1. Lineage (NCBI taxonomy): Bacteria > Pseudomonadati > Thermodesulfobacteriota > Syntrophorhabdia > Syntrophorhabdales > Syntrophorhabdales bacterium. Next base: position 30,100 of record DATKNH010000152.1, on the reverse strand, counting down.
CCGTTCAGGAAAGCATGTTTCAAGGCATTTGAAACAAGCTCGTTAATGATGAGGCCGCACGGGATAGCCGTATCCAGGGCGAGAAAGACGTCTTCCACGTGCACATCGAGCGTGATGCCCTTTCCGTTTGTCCTGTACGAATCGAGCAGGTTTCTCGCGAGATTCCGCACATAGGGTGAGAAATCTATCTGAGCTACGTTCGTAGACTGGTAGAGCTGCTTGTGGATGAAGGCCATCGACTTCACGCGATTGCGGCTCTCTTCCAGGATCCGGCGTGTCTCCTCATCCTTAACTGTCTGCGACTGAAGAAAGAGCAGGCTGGAAACTACCTGAAGGTTATTCTTGACCCGGTGGTGAACCTCCTTCAGAAGCACTTCCTTCTCCTTGAGTGATGTCTTGATCTGCTCTTCGGCTAACCTTCGCTCGGTAATATCACGCAGGTAGTTGAGAGTGGCCGGTTCTCCCCGATACGTTATGCCGGCGACCGACACTTCGACATATATGTTGGATCCGTCCTTCTTGACACCTTTGAACTCATAGCGCGAGGGCGCCGGCTCCCCGCCCTGCCTCCGCCTGTCAATCTCCGCCATACGATCCCGTTCGTCAGGGTGGATCACCGGGTAGATGGGCTGCCCTATCACTTCGTCAAGCCGTTCGTAGCCGAACATCTCGAGAAATTTCTGGTTGGCATAGACGCGAAAATCGCCCTGGCTTATGGTAATCGCATCGTTGGAACATTCGATGGCGGTACGATAACGCTCTTCAGATTCCACGAGTGCCGCCTCGGTCCTCTTAAACTCGGCAATATCGATGACCGATACAACACTCCTTTTTGTGCCTGCTACCATTTTGACGCAGAATAATACATCTCTCACTGCGCCGCTCCTCTCGATCAACTGAGTCTTGTAGGTCTTGGGTACGCTCACCTCATCCTTTCTGCGAGCCTTGTGGTACGTCCACAGCTTGTCATGCCATTCCTGAGGAATGAATTCGGCGGCGCTCTTGATCCCTTCAATTTCTTTTCTGGAGAAACCTGACAGCTTTTCAAACTCGCGGTTGACAAAAAATATTCTTCCGTTTTCCTCCACAATCATAGTCGCGACAAACATGTTTTCAACGATCATCCTGTGCGTATCCTCGCCTTCAGCCGGACGGCATACTTCTTCGGACTTGTGGCGGCCCAACTGAAGGGCAGCCATTTTGTGCCCGGCAGCCTCTTTGAGCAACAACGGCACCGCGAAATAGGCGGCAAGCGCGGCAACCGTGAGACTGACAAGAACGGAAAGAGGAGAGGCAAGCCAGCCGAAGAAGGAGGGAAAGAGTATCCCTTCGAGGACCTCGTGCAGGGAAATCGCGAAAAGGCCCAGGACTGTGACGACAATAGGAGCTAGCGCCTGGAGGGCAGGTTCAACTCGATCTGTTTTCATTGGGCGACGCCTGAAAGAAATGCACTCAGGGATACGTTAGTGCTGCATATAGCGTACCAGGCTTCCACGACCAGAAAAACGTAAGCAGCGAGCAGTAAGCAGCGAAAAAAACTAAAGGACTCTGCAGTTCCGGAACTTCACGAGTGCCGGTAAACCGTCACTGCCCTGACGCAGGATGTCAGAGGGCCAGACAATAGGTTAAGGTTGAGATTCATACTAAGCTTCAAAGAAGGGCAGAACAAGCGTTAACCAGCGGCACGTCTCCACCGGCTTTTCCTTAACCTTAGCCTGAGTCTTAACCTTGCCCTTTAAGTAAGGCGAGGCTCAAAGTCGGCCAGTACGTTATGATCACCAGCGCTAGGAGCAGAATGAGTATATAGGGGACGGAAGCGCGGTATAGCTGCAGAACAGGGCGTTCAAACCGCATGCTTGACACAAACAGGTTGATCCCCAGCGGCGGCAGGGACGCGCCGATTTCCAGGTTGGTCAGGAGGATCATCCCCAGATGTGTCGGGTGAATGGCGTAGGCTTGCGCAACCGGTAGAATCATGGGCACCAGGACGATCAATGCCGGGAACATCCCGAGAAGACAGCCTGCTACAAGAAGGAAGATGTTGAGCCACAGAAGGAAAGCATGCGGGCTTTCCACATGGCTTCGCATGAAATTGAGAAGCATACTCGGAATCTCTTCGTTGATGAGGCTGTTCGTCAGACCGAAGGAAACCCCGAGAATGATCAGTATGCCACCTACGAGGATACTCCCCTTGATCGTAATCGACTTGAGGTCCCTGATTTTTACATCCCTGTAAATCCCCACTTCTACGATCAGCACATAGAGGACCGTCAGAACCGCTGCTTCGCTCACAGCAACGTAACCTCCATAGATGCCTCCCAGCACCACGAAAGGCAGGGGAACTTCCCAGATCGCCTCCCGCAGTGCGCCTGCGAGTTCACGAATCGTGAACCGGGGTCGAACCACGTTCGAACGGATGCCTTTCCATCCACTGTAAAGGGAAAGAAACAGAACAAGTAATGCTCCCGGGAGAATCCCCGCGACAAAGAGCTGATCAATGCTTGTCTGGGCAACGACCCCGTAGAGGATGAGAGGAAAGCTGGGGGGAAAGAGAAGGCCCAGCGTGCCTGATGTCGTCAAGAGCCCGAGCGAAAATCTTTCCGGGTACTTCTGCCGCAGCAGCGCCGGAAACAGTAAACCGCCCAGAGCTATGATCGTCAGCCCTGTCGCTCCTGTCAGTGCCGTGAAGACAGCCGAAACAAGAAGTGCGATGATTGCCAGTCCCCCCGGGAGCCAGCCCAGCAGAGCGTTGGAGAGACGGACGAGCCTGTGGGGCGCCTTGCTTTCAGCGAGAACATAACCCGCCAGGGAAAAAAGGGGGAGAGCTGCCAGATTCGGTGTGTGGGCAAGCTTATAGAGCTCGATGATCAGGGCTGAAAGGTCGATGCCGCTCCGGTAGAGAAAAAGAAGACTGCTTGCTGCAATAACAACGAAAAGGGGTGTCCCCAGCACGACCAGAAAGAGAGCGGTTATGGTAGATACGAACCCCATGCGTCAGTTACGGCCGGGCCAGATGAGATCTTTGATGCCCTGAAAGGCAAACCGGATGCCCAGAACGAGCCACATGAACGGCATGATTGCCTGAGAGCACCAGAGAGGGATGCCGACTGCCAGGTATTTTCCCGGCCGGTAGTCGTCCAGTATGAAACGGACTGCGGGATAGACCAGCAACAGGCAGACGAGCGCGGAGAATAGCCAGAGTCCACCTTTTATCCGGTGACGTGACCTGAGTGAGAGCCGCTGAGGCAGGATCTCTATGACGATGTGCCGGTTTTCGCGGGTTGCAATCGATGCCCCGAGAAGCGCCACCCAGAGAACAATATGGTTCTGCAGAGGATCAATCCAGACAAGCCCGATAGAGATCACATTGCGGAAGAGAATCTGCGCGGCGCCCAGAGCCACCATGCCAAACATCATACAGACGAGAAGCACCTCTTCCAGTTGATCGTACCATGAGCCCAATCTTTTGAGGAAAGGCATCTGCATCAGTTCTCTTTGCGCAGCGTCTTGAGAATATTCCTCTCCTCCTCGAGGCTCTTTTTCGAGAACTGATCTTCCCCGAGGGTGGAAATGCCTTTGAAGCAAATGGCCTGAAGCTCCTTGACGTCGCCGGCGGAAGGGGTGATGAGCTTGATGCCCTTGGCCTGAAGCACCTGGATTGCTTTCTCGTTTTCCTTCCGGAGTTGCTCCTTCAGCGGTGCAAGCTGCTGTCTGAATGCTGCTTCGACCAGAGGCCTCTGAGCCTGCGGGATCTTTTCGAAATCAGCCTTCTTGAGAACTACTGCACCTGCCGAGTAGGCCAGCGGTACATTCGTCATGTACGAGACCTTTGTAAACCATTGCACGGCTATAGCCGCAAGAGGCGAGCTGTAGACCGTGTCGACCATGCCGGTCTGCAGGGCCATGAGCACATCCGTAACCGGCAAAGGTATGGCATTGACACCCAGTTCCTTGAAAACCGCTCTCCCGATTGGCGTGTCCTCCCAGATCCAGACCTTGCCTTTTTTGAGATCCGCGGCATTTTTGATCGGCTCCTTCGAGAGAAGGTAGATAAAGCCCTGTTCTGCCCAGCCCATCCATTTGAAGCCATTGTCGAGCAGTCCTTTCTGAAAAAGATTATCCATACGCTCAAGGACCGCGTCAACCTCCTGGTAATTCTGAAAAAGAAAAGGTAAGCCAAGAATCCTGAAGTCTTTGAAGATGACTCCCAGACCGCCGCCGGTGAGCAGCGCGCCCTGGATTTCACCTACCTTGATCTTGCGTAGCATATCTACTTCATCGCCGAGCATGCCTCCGGGAAAGATACGAAGCGTGACTTGTTTGTTCGTCTTCTGCTCCAACTCCTTGTTGATGTCACGGAAGGCCTTGACCCACGCGCTTCCTTCAGGAGCTAACGTTCCCAGCTTCAAGACCACGTTCTGAGCCGCACCTGGTGCCGGCATACAAAAGGCGAGCATCAGAACAAAGACGACGGCCCAGCGCAGAGTGCCGCAAAAACAGGGTCCGGGATCGGGTGCTCGCCCACAGAGGTTCCGGGGTATTGCAAACATTTTTTCTCCAGTCATCAACATCTCCTTCATCGGTTATCTAACTCAAAAATATTCGTCCACCTGGTCGAGAAGCCGCTTCGCCTTCTGGTGGGCAACCGTATTGGCCAGTGTCAAATCAGGCTCGACAGAGGCAGACGTCGCAAGTACACGCTTCAGCGTAGAGACGTACAGTTCACGGTCAAGTGTCTGTCGCGCATAATACTGCGCGTAGTAAACATCGGTCATAAGAAACTTGCCCTTGCTATACTCCATAGCCTTCCTGAAATGCTCGTTTGCTTTCCTAAGACTGCCGCCGAACTGCTCGGGTCGGGCCGTAAGGAGAATTGCTTCAAACAGATGCGCCGAGCCCCAGTAGTAAGAAGGGTCAAGCTGCAGCACCCTCTCGATCAAAGCTTCGACCCATGGGAGATCGGCCAGAGCCTCTGCGGAATCTGAACTGGCGATCCAGCTTCCCCAGACACTGCCGACCCAGAACAGAATGGGGACATCACTCTTACGCGCCTGCTCCAGCGTCTTCTGGAACACATCAAGCGACGTATCAGTGACATTCTTGAACAGCGGGCTTACTTTGAGGCTTCGGACCGCATACTCTTTGCCTCGTCCATAGAGGTTTGCGATGCGCTCCTGTTCTCCCTCTTCGAGGATAGATGCATAGGAGGCATACGCCTTTGCACCCGCAAGAAGAAGATCCTGGTTGTCAGGGTAGCTCAGAATCATGCCGTCAATGAGCATCAGGTAAGCAGGAGTTCCGCTGCGCACCAGCACGACGTCGGACTGCCTGCCGGCTGAGAGCGCAACATCCTGGAAAAGAGACGAAGCCCTGTCCGACACCATTTTCTGCGGCGAAAAACAACCCGGAAGGATGAGGAGAGCAACGAGTGTGAGAGTAACGAGTCTCAGGTTTTGCGCACAGCTCTGACGCATAGCTATACGGTAAGGTAACACCGGTCCGCAGACGAGTCAAGGCAGAACGGCTTATGAAGCGGCTGCCTCGTAGTATACCGCCAGCGTCTCATCCACGTTGCGGGAAGGTGGATACTGTTCCAACCACTGGCGTGTAACGACGCAAGCCTTCTTTCTTCGTTCTTCGTCGAAGAACCAGGCAATGGCGTCAGCAATCTCTTCCGCATTGGCAGGGTCTTGAACGATTTTGCCGCCCTCGTCCGACAGTATTGCGTCAGAGGCGCCGTTGAAGCGCGTGGTAATTACCGGGAGGCCGCAGGCGAGGGCTTCCAGCACGGTGAGGGAGCATGAATCATAAAACGTGGGGTGCACGTAGATATCCGCGGCCGCGTAGAAAGGTTCCATGTTGCCGACGGGTCCAAGGAAGAAGACGGAACCGGCTACTCCCAGTCTTTCTGCCATTCGCCGGTAGAGCCATATCTGCCCCCGTCCGACCACTATCAATCGCACGTCCATTCCGGCCGCGCTCTTTTTAAGCAATGCAAGCGCATGCAGCAGTGGCTCCAACCCCTTGAGGCGGTAATTGTTACCGGCGAAGAGAAGGAGGATGGAACGCTCATCAACACCCATCTCGCTGCGCTTTGGTTCACGAAACCGCTCACGGAGTGACGGATGGAAACGTTGCAGATCCACGGTGTTAAAGACTACGGCGATTCTATCTTCGGGAAAATTAAAATAAGAGACGATGTCTCTCTTCACCATCTGCGATATCGCGATCACTCTCCTGACATGGCTTCCGGCGTAAAGGCGGCGCTGCATCCAGAGCTCCAGGTGGTGGCGCAGCGAAAGATGGCGCCTGAGCCAACGGTACCAGTAGTACCAGCGACTGCTGATGGATGCAAATTCCTGCTTGAGATACGCCCTCTCCACTCCGCCGTGAGGATTGAGCACATTGCTCACCAGACTCTGCCCCAGCCCATGAATAACATCAAATCCGTATCCGTTTACCATGCGCGCGGAAAAGAGCATGTAGGAGATCATTCTGAGGCTTCTTGGAAACTTCAGGACGGGCACGAGATGGACCTGATATGGTTGCTCCCCTTTCTCTTCTATCTTTGACGCAAAGAGATGCACCTCGTGGCCGCGCCGAGCCAGCTCTTCGGCGAGAAAGCTGAAATAACGCTCGCCCCCTCGTGAAGGCAGAAATTTGTCCAGCAGGATAGCAATGCGTAACATGCGTTGAGTGGCTGGTCCGCTCACCGTCTTTTTCCGAGCTGCAACAGTTTCTTGTAAAAGTCCACAAGCCGTGCTGCCTGTACGCCATAGTTCCACTCGGTCAGGGCTCGATCGCGGGCGTTGCTTCCGAACTCCGCTCTCATTCTTTCGTCGCTCAGGAGGCGCACCATACGATCAGCCAGTTCCTGTTCATCCATCGCGACAGCGTAACCCGTCTTCCCATCGATGACCAGTTCAGGGAGCATGCCCTGCGTTGAAACGATCGCCGGTTTCCCCATTCCCAAGACCTCGCGCAGTGCCCGCGCCGTGCCGTCTGAGCCGGCGCGCATCATCACATAAACGTCGAAGGCGGCGATGACCGAGAAGTAATCTTCTATACGGTACCCGGCCAGAATAACATCCTTTTGAAGGTTCAATTCTGCCAGAGGCTTCTTTATACTCTCTTCAATTTGAGAACTCCTGCCCACAATCACGAGCTTCACGTGTTCCATCCGATCCCGTACCTTGCGGAAGGCTTTCAGGATCACATCGTAACCCCTATCTTTCTTCAGCCGTCCGATGACGCCGACGACTCTGTCTGAAGGCTCGAGGCCAAGGCTTTCCCGGACATCGCGCACACTGCCTGTGTAGGGCTGTAGGCCCGGCTGGAGCCTGCAGCTTCTCTCCGCAGGGAAACGGAAATATTCTACGTCCTGCTGCCGCAGTCTTTCGCTATAGGTGACAAGGCCATCGGTGCGCGCCATGAGATAGGCCATGGAGCGACTCTGCGGCAGTCCGTCGCGTTTGTGGTCGGTTCTCACCAGGAGTGGACGCCTCGCTGAGAAGAGAAAAGACATCACTGCAGTCGCGTGATCATGCGACAGGTGCGTATGCACGATATCGACGTGCTCTTCGTCGACAAGGCGCTTGATTCTTTTCACGTCAAAGATCCAGTCCCGCAGCGAAAAATACCGGTTGAGCCTGAAGCCATCGTACCCGGAGACGTTCCGTTTCATTACTTCTTTTTGAACGGTGCGCTCTGGGAAGTCGATGGGGGTCTTTCGAAACGCAAGCGTGAGGACTAGCTCATGCCCTTTGAGCGCATCGCAAAGCGAAACAACAGGTTCGGCAGGGCCGGTCCACTTCCAGTCGCTAAAAAGATGAAGCACCCTCATTGTCTAAAGAACGCCTTGATGGTTCCGCAGACGTAGAGCACTTCGTCCTCTCTCAAGCCCGGGTACATGGGCAAAGAAAGGATCTCTGCGGCACCCTGTTCTGCGTGCGGAAAGTCACCCCTCTTGTAACCGAGGTGTCTGTAGACCTCCTGAAGATGTATGGGCGTAGGGTAGTGGATGAGTGTTGAGACACCTTTGCCCTTGAGGTATTCCTGCAATGCGTCTCTCGTCTTACTCCTAACCACGAAAAGATGATAGACGTGGTAGGCATAGGGCTTTTCAACCGGCAGCACGAGCGGTGTACCTTCCAGTTCGCGCCGGTACAGTGCTGCAAGCTTCCGGCGCTGTTCATTCCATGTATCGAGTTCCCGCAGCTTGAAGCTGAGAAAGGCCGCGTGCAGTTCATCAAGCCGTGAGTTGAAACCCTCCACGACGTGCACATGTTTATCTGTCTGGCCGTAATTACGAAGCCGGCTCGCGCTCTTGTATGTTTCTTCATCGGAGGTGGTAATGGCGCCGCCGTCACCCTGACAGCCGAGGTTCTTCGTAGGATAAAAACTGAAAGCGGCCGCCTTGCCGAAGGTACCCACTTTCTTTCCCTTATAGGATGCGCCGTGGGCCTGGCATGCGTCTTCAAAGACAGACACTCCATGGCGCTTGCAACAACCAAGGATCTCATCCATCGGTGCTGCATGGCCGTAGAGATGCACGGGAATGCAGAGCTGTACATTTTTTTCCTTTTTCAGTACCTCTTCCAGGCGGTCAGGGTCCATGTTGTGCGTGTCAGGCTCTATATCACACAACACCGGTGTCACCCCGTGCATCGAGAGGGCCATGGCTGTCGCGATATACGTATTGGGCGTGGTGACAAGCTTGTCACCCGCTTTGAGGCCGCAGGCAAGGCCGCCTATCCTTATAGCATCGGTTCCTGAGCCGACGCCCACGGTCCAGCGGGAGCCGATATACGTTGCAAAATCTTCCTCAAATGTCTTCACATGTTTGCCGAGAATGAACTCACCGCCAAGGTGTACCTGCTCAAAAAGACGCAGCATGTCCTTGCGGAGAGCTTCATACTCCCGCTGAAGGTCGAATATCTTGACGATCATTGCCAGTATTCCTTTCGATGCGTGCGGTAGAAGTCTGCGGTCTTTCTGATCCCCTCTTCGAGGCTGACCCGGGGCGTCCACCCGGTGCAGGATTCTATCTTCGCGATATTCGTGTAGTAATCCCCGGGCTCAACTTCCTTTCGCTCCTGGGTAAACTCCGTGAACTTTACCCTGCCCTTTCCGACAACCCTCACAATGGTTTCAGCAAGGGATTGGAAGGAGACGGGGGTGCCTGCCCCCACGTTGAAGACCTGGCCGTACGCCCTGTCGGTCGAAGACACCATGATAAGACACCGCACCAGGTCGTCCACATAGAGAAAATCGCGGAGGATCCGGCCATCCCCGAATACCGGTATCTCAGCATCGTCCAGCGCTTTGCGCACGAACCAGTTGAAGACACCGTACTCATCGTGCATCATCTGGTGGCGAGGCCCATACGTATTGGTGATGCGCAGGCAGGTGCCCTTTATACCGTGGATGTCGTCGTAGACGAGCACCATTTTCTCCGCGCTCAGGTTGGTCACCGCATAGATCCCTTTGGGATTCGTGGGATGATCCTCGTCCACGGGCAACTTGACGCTCGAGCCGTACTCGCCTCTCGTACCTGCAAAGATCACTTTCGCGTTTCTGTTGTTCAGGCGCAGCGCTTCCAGAAGTACAAGGGTGCCCTTGCAGTTGATGTCCAGATCCTGCAAGGGGTTGCGCATGCTGTCCACGTGATTCACCTGACCGGCGAGATGAAACACGTAATCAACGCCGCGCACCAGGTAGTTCATCGAGAACTGATCGCGCACGTCCGAAAACTGTACCTGCACGTTGTCTTCTATCTCTTTGATGTTGAAGAGGTTGCCGCCCTGTCTGGGCAGCATGTTGTCGACGATTGTCACGCGGGCACCCGACTTGACCAGGTCTATACAGAGGTTACTGCCGATAAAACCGAGACCGCCGGTTACCAGTATTTTCTTATCGCGCAGCGCGCTCATGCCTTCTGCCTTGCATTTTTTCCATCTCCCACAGTCTAGCATGTTTCATAAAGACATAGTACATAGTGGATGCCACGATTATGAGCCCCGGGACGCCGTCAAGGAATCCGCGCTTGATGATAAAATCTCTCAGGAAACGGTAGAGTGGACGGAAGATCATATTGAACAGGTAAAAGGAGTGGCCTGTTCCCTTGAGGTCTTCCGCAAAGGCTCCGGAGTATCGGTCCACGGTCTTGATCAGGTGCGATATATCATTGTAAGGAGCGTGCATGTAATAGTTCTTCAGCTTCCCCACTTTTCCGTTAACTTCGACCTTCGCGTGAAGCCCGCCCTCCCATCTGCCCTTATCCTTCCTGTACAGCCTGATCTCATGATCAGGATACCACCCACCGTACCGTATCAGTTTCCCGAGAAAAAAATTTTTCCGTTCGACCAGGAAGCCCTCGCACTCGGTGGTGCCCCGCACAACATCTTCGATCTCCTGTTTTATCTCGGGTGTGAGCCATTCGTCGGCGTCGATGAAAAGCACCCATGGCAAGGTACAGTGATCCTGAGCATACTGATACTTCTCCCTCTGGCTGGTCGTGATGAACTGTTGGTAGTTTGAAGCATATTCCCGGGCGATGCGAGGCGTATCATCCGTGCTGTCGGAATCAATCACGACGATCTCATCGGCCCATCCGCAGACGCTCGCAAGGGCCTTCTCTATAGTTGCCGCATTGTTGAGAGTAATCATATAGACCGACAGGGGGAGACGTGTCATTGCCCTTCCGGACTCTTGAGACGTGCTACTATATCCCTCGTTGAGTGGTCTTTAGGATCGCCCACGATGGCAACCTGTCCTCCGTAGGCTTTGACGACATCTTTTTCAGGTACCGTATCCGGCGTGTAGTCGGTCCCCTTGGCATGGAAATCAGGCTTCAGCAATCGCAGCAGGTTCTCCACGGTGGGCTCTGAGAAGGTGGTTACGTAGTCTACAAAGCGCAGCGCAGCGACAATCTCAACCCGTTCCACGAGCGGCGTGACCACCACTTTTCTCTTGCCCAAACCCACGACAGATGCGTCGTCATTGAGAGCGACCACAAGAACATCGCCGAGCGCTTTAGCACCTGCCAGATACCTGACGTGCCCCACGTGGAGCAGATCGAAGCACCCGTTACCAAAGACTATTTTCTTCCCCTTTGATCGCTCCAGGTCGATGATGCGCTTGAGTTCACCGTGGTCCCTGATGTATTCACCCATGTTCCTCGATCACCTTTCTCAGCTCATCCAGGGTCGTCACCGCCGTTCCGCGTTTCATGACCACGATGCCTGCCGCATGGTTTGCGATCTTTGCGGCGGTCAGGTAATCAGCGCCGGCAGCCAGCGACAGTGTAACTGCCGCTGCGACGGTGTCTCCAGCTCCGGTAACATCGGCGATCTCATCAGTACCTGATATTGGAATATGGTGCATCTCCCCGGTGTTAAGGCAGAGGCACATCCCTTTATTTCCCCTTGTTATGAGGAGTGCCTCCAGTTGCATGAAACTCATGATCTTCGCTGCCGTCTCATCGATACCATGGTGATACGGGTCCAGCCCGGCAAGCGTGTACGCCTCGGATTCGTTCGGTGTAATAAGAGTGAAACCGGAGAACTGACGCAGGTTGAACCTCGAATCACCGACGACGGTCTTCTTCTTGGCCATCATTTTTCCGTACTCAACAATCTCCTGGTCAATCAGCCCGTATTCGTAGTCAGAGAAGACGAAGCCGTCCATTTCGGGGCCGATGGCCATCAGCCGTTCCTTCAGTACAGCCTTAAGGTAAGCAGGGGTTTCCCGTCCATCCTCCCTGTCAATCCTTATCACCTGCTGCTTGGTGGTGTGCGTATCTCCAGCGAGTATGCGCGTCTTTGTTACGGTTCCGCCGTCGTGCTGCAGGAGTCCGTGCATATCTACATTCTGGTACGTTGAAAAATAGGAGATCAGCCTCTGACCTACCTGATCTTTGCCCACGCAACCCAGGGGAAAGACGTGTGCACCAAGCGCCAGCAGGTTGGCGATGGTATTCCCCGCGCTGCCCGGGTAGAGTTTTTCTTCCTCGTATTTGACGACAACCACCGGTGCTTCCCGCGAGAGCTTATACGGCATTCCGTAAATGTAGATGTCGGCAATGATATCGCCGATAACACATATTTTCTTTCCCTTGAACTTTTCGGTGACCGATAATTCCTTTTCAGCCAAGGATCTCCTCCACCTTTGCAAAAACATCTTGCGCGCCTATGCCTGTCATGCATTCATGATCTCGATCGCATTTCTTCCTGTTGCACGGCCTGCAGTCCACATCCTTACATACGATGTGTGTGGAACGGCTGGGGTACTCCGTGTACTTTGTGTCCATAGGTCCGAGTATCGCTATTGTAGGCGTTTCAAGAGCGTCTGCGATGTGGCGCGGCCCTGTATCGTTGCAGACTACGAGGGAGGCTCTTGAGAGGCAGACCTTCAGGTCCGCGATGTCCATCACCTCGATACCCACCTTCTCCTTGTTAGAGACAGTATTTTGTATGCGTCGTGCAAGCTCCACTTCCTGCTTCCCCGGCAATATGTATATCATCCTCGAATATTTCGAAGCAATCATGTCAGCAAGCCCTGAAAAATGGGAGGCGGGCCACCTCTTGGAAGGACCGTATTGCGCACCGACGATGAACGCGACGTAATCCCCGCCCACGTCCGTGTACTTCTGATCGAATCGCTGCTCTTCATCCGGCGTCACCCTCAGGAAAGGCGCCTCGTTCTCCCTTTCAGCACCCAGCGCATCAAGAATCCGCAGGTACTGTTCGGCAGTAGGCACAAGCTTGGCCGCCCGCTTCAAAGGCTGAGTGAGCATGAATCCCCTCTTGTTGAGCCGGTAGCCTATCCTGTTCTGAACTCCACCGAGAAAAAAGAGCAATGCAGAGCGAAAGGAATGGGGGAGCACAATGCCCTGGTCAAATCTCAGTTCACGCAGCATGCTTACCTTGTCGAGAAACGAGACAACGTCCTTTGAATCATTGGGTATAAACCGGTCGAAAAGCTCCAGTCCGTCGTAGAGATGCATGGCCTTGGACTGACCTATGGCCCATAGCTCGCCATTGCCAGGCTTTCTCAGCGAAGAGAGAAAGGGCGTGGCCATCACCATGTCCCCGAGCCAGTTAGGCAGATAGACTATCGTCTTCCCAGTCACTTCTCACACCCATAAACCGGTTGAACTTCACCGTATAGTGCAACCTGCCCTGCTCCACCGCTAGCTTATCCATTTCAGCGATCTCGGCAGCGAAGCTCTTCTTTTCCTTCTCCCAGCTCGAACGTTCTGCGGCCTCGATGTGGTCCACAAGCTCGCGGTAGCGGGCCTCTCCGTCGGGCTCCGCATACCCATTCACGAAAGTACAGAAAAGATGCTGCACCTTATCGACGAGGAGATTTGCCTCTTCGCCAAGGTTCATGCACGTCTCGTCGGTAAAGTTATCGAGGCGCTTCATTTTTTCAAAATCGATCGAGCCCCGCGCCTTCGCAATGTCGTACGCCTCGGTACCCACATACGGGAAAAAGAGCGACCACCTGAATCTCCCGGGCTTGATCTTCGATAAGAGCCTGACCGTTGCCATGATATCATCTTTGGTTTCGCAGGGCAAACCGATCATCACAAAGGCCGACGTGTGAAGTCCGTATTTGTGGGCCGCTCCGAAGGCAGCCTCGATCTCGCGATTCGTCATGAACCGGTGGAGCACGTTTCTGCGCAGGTTGTCGCTTCCGCTCTCGAGGCCGAACTTGACGATCCTGCAGCCCGCCTCTTTCAAGCATCGCGCGACTTCTTCGTCAAAGAAGCGCACATGCGCATTGCAGACAAAACCCGTGTTGGTGAGCTTCCTGTATTTTTCTGAGAATTCCCGCAACCACGCCTTATCAAGCGTGAATATATCATCGTCAAAAATGAACATCTTGATGCGCTGGTAATGGCTGAGGAGATAGTCGATCTCACCCATTACCTCGTCCACTCCCTCTCTCCGGATGTAGCCCTTCGGCAGATGACCCGAGTTCTTGTACATCTTGATGATCTTGTGATTAAGGCAGTAGGTGCACCTGAAGGGACAGCCGCGACCGGATAAAAGACCGACCCACCCGTCCTTCGTATCGATTATTCTCTGAAAGTCGAAGATATCATAGTCCTTGGGCGGCAACGCTCCTAGGTCGACATAAGGTCTGAGGGGCTCGAGCACTACCTTTTGGCCTTCCCTGTAACCCATGTTCAACACGCCCTTCGGGCTTCCCTTCGTAAGGTATTCAAGAAAGGCCTCTTCTCCCTCGCCAACACATACGCAGTCAACTGCAGGCTCCTGCATCACGTCGAGAGGGACCATGGTGGGATGTATGCCTCCGAAAACTATCGGCCTCGGAAGGTACCTCTTTATGTCGCGCGCTATCTCGACTGCGTACTTATGCTGGTTCGTGACTACGGAAAAGCCGATCACATCCGGGTTGATACGCAGCACATCTTCCTTGATGCGCGCGAGATCGAGAGGATAATCCACCTGCTCGTTTACGTTGAGCAGGTGGGTTTCAATGCCATGCTTCTTGAGCAGCCCGGAAATATGCGCTACGCCATAATTGAAGCCGATCTGGGCATTCAGATTCGGATATATAAAAAGCACTCGCATAAGTCACCGCCTAAAATCCTAAATCTAAATATCTAAATTCTAAACAAATTCTAACGTTCAAAATCCAAAACTCAGAAACGAAAACGCCGGCACAAGCGGCACGTTTGGGACATTTGACATTCGGTAATTTGATATTGTTTAGAATTTGGTGCTTAGGATCTAGAATTTGAAATATCGGCAGCCTCCTTCCGCCCCTTATGGACTATGTTTATGCGGTTCCACATCTGGCGCACCTCTTCAAAGACTTCGTCCGGTGTGATCGACGTGAGACAGACCCTTTCCTTGCAGTCTTTGTCCCTGCAGGGACTGCAGGGCAGGTCCCGCCGCACCATGGTGTGCATCGAACCGAAGGGCGCATTCACTCTTGGATCAGTCGGCCCGAAAACCGCCAGTACCGGCACGCCGGAGAAAGCGGCAAGGTGCATGACACCCGTATCGCCGCCCACGTACATATCCGCTCTCTTGAGCAAGGCGCACAATTGCGCAACACCAAGGTTCGCCGGAAGCACAACCCCGTAGTCTGCCATATCGCGCAGCCGTCTGGCTTCTCCCTCTTCACCCGGACCCCACAGGATCAGAACGGTTGCCTTTATCGACTCTTTCATGCGCTTCAGGAGTTCCGCGTAGTTGGCCAGATCCCAGCGTTTGAACTGGCTCCCCTTGCTGCAAAAGGGAAAAAGAGCAATGATGGGGGGATGTATATCATGCTTCGCCAGCATGTCATGTACATAGCTCTCCGCTTCCGGCGGAGCCACGAGTTCTACCCGAGGAATAGTCCCGTTTACTCCGAGATGCCTCGCTAGCAGCATGTTCCGTTCGACCTTGTGGAGACGCGACTCTTCGCCGTTTACCCTTTCATCATAGGCAAGCCAGCTACCCTCCTTCGCAAATCTTCTGCCAAAGCCTATTCTGCGTCCGGCCCGCGTCACATAATCGAGGAGTGCGCTCTTCAGGATCGCGTGAAAATCGATGAGCACATCGTAGTTCTTTGCGCGTAAATTCCTCAAGAAATCGACCAGGCACCTGAATGCTATGAGCCCGTTGCCTTTCTTCAGACTCGCGACGATGAGGTCGCGGGGGAACCGTATGACGTGATCAACAAAGCCCTGGTGTGATAAGAGCTCTGCGACAGATCCTTCCACAAGCCAGGATATCTTTACGCCGGGCAGTTCGTCTTTGAGAGCTTTTACTGCAGGGAGGCTCATCAGCACATCACCCAGAGAGGTGAGCCTTACAACAAGGATTTCATGCGGATGAGGCATTTTTGAAGAGTTCCATGACCTCAGGGGGAATGCGCACCGGTTTTCTCCCTCGGTCAACGCAGATATGCTGGGTGTGGCCTTCGACAACGATCTCGCCGTCCTTGAAAACTTCATAATGGAAGGTGACGCCTCGCGATTTTACATCAGCCAGGCTGGTCCGCACATTGAGGAGATCGTCGTAGGTAGCTGCGCTATGGTACCTCACGTTGATGCCTGTCACTACCAGGTGATACCCCATCTCCTCAAACTCCCGGTAGGTGAAACCCTTCTCCCGCATGAATTCGCTTCTTCCTATTTCGAAGTACTGGGGATAGGTCCCATAGTAGACAATGCCCATCCTGTCAGTATCCGCATATCTGACCCTCACGGGCACATCTACGTGACCATCCGCGTTATTGTCTGCCGTGCCCCGTGCGCTTTGTCCCTTGACCCTGTCCTTGCTGTCCATCTACAATGCCCTTAAAAATTCGGGCCTCAGCAGAGCAGGGTCTCTCTCGGCCAGAACGTGTCTGATAGCCTTCAGAGCCTTCTCCTTCTGCTCCGGCAACCAGACCTTGATGGGAAGATAATTGGAGGCGTGATTTGACGCAAAGAAGCAGTGGGTCACATTGGTGTGCTCTATCATGATTGCCAACTCTTCCAGAAGCATGTAGGGATCGGGAACGTGAAAGATGCCGGCCTCGATGTCCCTGGCAAGCGGGGTGCCCGGTACCACGATGATGCTGAGTGCTCCTGCGTACTCCGGATCAATTCTGGACAGGAATTTGCCCGTCTCTTCAGCGTGGATCCTGCTGCGCTCAACCCCTCCGAGCCCAAGAAGCACTGTCACCGAAAGTACGATGCCTGCTTCTTTGACCTTGTGGCACGCCTCTTCCATCTTTTCAAGCGTCGTGCCTTTGCACACCCTGTCGAGCGTGACCTGGTCCCCCGACTCCACGCCCAGGTAGAGGATACCGAGCCCTATATCTCTCAGGCTTTTCAGTTCATCCACCGATTTTTTCAGAACCGACTTCACATTACCATAGATGCCTATCCGCTCCAGTTTTGGAAATGAGTCTTTCACCAGTTGGACGATTGGAACGAGCCGCTTCTGAGGAATGATAAGGGCGTCTCCATCGGCGAGAAACACCTTGGTTATATAACGGGCGTAAGCCTTCGCCTCGTCAACATCCTCTTTAATCTCTTCGAAGCTTTTTACACGAAATTTTTTATCTTTGAATGAGCCGCAGAAAGTACACTTGTTGTGTGAACAGCCCACGGCCACCTGCAGTATGAGACTGTGAGCCTCGCTGGGAGGCCTGTATATTGCTCCTTCGTATTTCATTTTTCAATCCTGTAGACCTTTTCCCCTTCTTTGATAAAGCCGTATTTCTGTCTGGCCAGCTCTTCAAGGTAACGGTCATCCTTCTGAAAGCGATCCACCTGCGCCTTCAACTGCACGTTTTCGCCTTCGAGCTTCCCTATGGAGCGTTTGACAGCGCTGACCTGCCTTCTGAGCTTTATGTAATCAATGATGCCGTGTTCAGAAAAGAGAGCGATGAATAAGAAGGCCAGTATAGTGACAAGGATTGCGTATTTCCTCGTCAACAGCTCAAACATGCCCTTATTTTAGTGGCAGCAGGCTGAAAAGTCAATAAGATGGAGACTGCATACTGCCTGATTGCTCACGGCCGAAAGCAGTATTACGGGTTATGGTCGGGGCGACTGGATTTGAACCAGCGACCTCTTGCTCCCAAGGCAAGCGCGCTAAACCATGCTGCGCCACGCCCCGAACGCAAAAAGAATAGCACACGTGCAGCGCGCCGTGCAATACAAGGGCAGACCATAGACATCAGACTTTCAGACTTCAGACTTAAGGCGTCGGGTCCGTCGACCTTGCTTCAATGTTTGAGTCTGAGGCCTGGGGTCTGATGTCTAAGGTCTAAGGTCTGCCTGGCGTCTGAAGTCTTCTCATGCTCCTTCTACCTTCTGCTTTATATCATCCCTCAGCGCCTTCTTGTCCACCTTCCCCACTTTGGTCATCGGAAGCTCATGGACGAACTCTATGCGCTCCGGAAGCTGTTGCACTGAGGCGCCCCTCTCCTTCAGAAAGGCAACGACTGCTTCAAACGTGAGTGCTGTATCGGGCTTCAGCTTCACGTACGCGCAAATCCTCTCTCCCAGCACAGCATCCGGCATGCCGACCACTGCCGAGTCCGCAACGCCTGGATGGGCGCCGAGCCGGTTCTCAATCTCCAGTGCGCTGATTTTTTCGCCGCCCCTGTTGATTATGTCCTTGATCCGGCCGGTAATCGTGATATTTCCCATGGGGTCTTTCCGCGCTTTGTCGCCTGTTTTGAAGAATCCATCCTTGGTGAAGATATCTTTGTTCTCTTCCGGAGATTTGAAGTACCCGGTAAAGACACCGGGCCCTTTTGAAACGAGCTCGCCTTCCTGTCCTTGAGGCACCTCTTTTCCTCTATCGTCGATGATCTTGATTGTGTCGTAGGGGCAGGCGGGTCTTCCGACGCTGCCGAGGATGACATCCATGCTGTCCCCCAGCCTTGTAGTAATATTGGTGCCCTCAGAAGAGCCGAAGGCATTGATGACCACGCATTTCAGCTTTTCGTACGCACTGCGGAGGAGTTCAGGGGTGCTGGGCGCTCCACCGAGGCATATCTTCTTCAGCGAGCTCAGATCATATTTTTCGAGGCCTTCGATGGCGAGCATCCGCGTGATAAGGGCGGGGACAGAAGGCAGTGCTGTAACCTTCTCTTTTTCTATCGATGCGGCGATATCCTCACCCTGCGTGGAATCGAGGAGCACGAGTTTGGCATAATTGAGCAGCGCTGCCCCGATGCCCCAGTGCATGGCCATGCTGTGCCCCACGGGCGTGATCACCATGAGCGTGTCATTGCTTGTAATCTCCCAGGCCCTTGCATGATACTCAACGTTGGTAATGTAGGAATTGTGAGTCCTCACGCTCGCCTTCGGCAAGCCGGTCGTGCCGCCTGTCGGCATGATATGCGACACCTCGTCCGGATCAGGCCTTCTGGCAGCTAGTGCCTTGAGGTTCTTGGGAGTGAGTTCGGCCTGTTCGATGAGCTCGTCAAGCGTGGGGTAGGCACCGTTCTTCTCTGCTCTTACCTGGATGATATGTTTGAGCTGGGGATTTTCTTTCACCACATCGTCGATGATCGGCTCGTACTCAATCTTGCCGTATTTCTTCGGTCCGATCCAGGCTACCGGCTTTGTCAGGCTCGCAAGATGGTTGATCTCTGACTGGTTGTGCCTGGGAATGAGAAGCAGGGTCGCCGCGCCTATCTTCTGCATGGCGAAGAAAGAGAGGATGTATTCGTACCAGTTGGGAAACTGGAGAAGGACCCAGTCTTTTGGCTGAATACCCATCTTCATCAGGCTTATCGCAAGGCGGTCAACCTTCTCCCGAAGTTCCCTGTATGTATAACGACCCGCGCCATCGACCAGCCCGACCTTGTCCGGGTAAAGATCCGTGGCCTTGTCGAACATGTCTCCCCACGTCAGACCGAGCCACCAGCGCAGACGGTTGTACTTCTTTAGATCTCTTGTTGCGTACGGTGTAAAACCCTCCATAGGCATGGCTTATCCTCCTCCCGAATTTTTGATATCTAATTTTGAGCGATCAGCCGGGCAAATCTGCCGACGGTCGCCTTCGTGCTGTCTGAGATCATTTCGGAATATGAATCGTCGTTTCGTATTTTGTATACAGTTTTTACCATTGTCGGAATTACCCTGTCAAGAATAGCGTACGTGCCGGGATGTCCGAAAACGAGGCCTATCCTGAAAAAACTGCGCCTTAGAATTACTTCGCTGGTGCCGCGCGGTTCTCTTCCTCAGCCGCTTGCTGTCTAAGGCTCTGCAGATGGGCATCCACAGTCTCTGCGGTGACCACGACTCCAAAATCAGACGGTATCTTGACCGCCGTATCGTCGAGCATGCGGGCTATCATGATGTTGCCTATCGAAACCCGGAAGTGGGACGGATTATAAAAATTGAGAGGGTCTCTGGTGATCGAGTTTATTCCCGTGAAATCATAGAACGGAGTGAGTTGCGCCAGCGCTTTTTCAAAACGGCCGAATTCATCCAGATTAAGATCGAGAAACCAGTTCTTGTACGGAGGGTTCATGAAGAACACAGCGCGTATTCCCTGTTCTTTCAACAGGGCGACCATTTCACTGATGTCTTCGATTGCCCCTTTCATGTTGTCTCCGGTAACACTCTCTATCTTTTCCGTGAACTTGGGGTCCTTCCGGTATTCCTCAGCGTGTTCATCGATGTACTTATCAACGCCGGGAACGAGCAATTGCCCTGTATTGGTGATGTCCCAAAAAAACGCAGGCGATCCCCCCTTGCCTGTGATTCTCCGCCAGTATCCTTCGATCACCGGGCTCATGATGTGCTGGCTGTGGAGAGAAAAAAGGTAGCGCAGGTAAAAGGGCAGAGGCGATTCATTGAGCACAGGGGGATACGGATGGCGCAATGGCTGACTCAGGCGCTCCGCCGGATTCGATTTGAAGGAAAAGTCGTCGAGACCCACAAGAACCAGTTTGGGTCTGACTCCTCGTTTCAGCATGTATCTCAGGTTGTTGAGGAACTCGTGGGGGAGCCCTCCGTTGCACGTCATGTTGTAACACCGGAAGTTCTTGATGGCCCGGACGTCGATATTCCCCACCCTGGACGAGCCAAAGAGGAAACAGTCGTACCGGTCCGGATATTCCGTGACGTAGCGCACCTTTATAAAATTACTGTTCGGCTCAACAAACTGCCACGAGAAGTCTTTCCTAAAAAGGCCGTAAGGGTCGAGCACGTAGTTGGAAAGCCCCACAGTGGCAAAGGCCAGTGCAATCACCCCGAGCGCTACATAAAACCAATTCTTGTCCTTATGCATGCATACCCTAAAAATTGAAATAGAGAAACTCGTTTATTCTAAAGAGTTGCAGGGCTGCGTAGGCGCCGGCAGCAATGACCAGCAGTGACTTCCAGCCCGGCTTGAAGTTCTCCGCCATCTCATTCGAGTTCTTGAGCACGAGACATGCGGCCAGGGCGACCGGGACCCACATACACGCGTCCCTGCTCCCCTGCATGATGCTCTTCCACGGCATGAAATGGACGTACGGCCCTTTCAAAAAACCCAATGCCTGTGCCCAGCCCTCGGGAAGGGCAAACCCGTTGAATCCGAACATGCCTCTGATCACCTTGAGCGCCTCATCCCACGTGCGGGCACGAAAGAATACCCACGCCGTATTGACAAAGATGAAGGTCAGTAGCCACGCCACGATGCCGGGCATCTTCCCTCCCAGTCTCCTCCACAAGCGCTGCAGCACGAGTCCTGCGCCGTGGAGAAAGCCCCAGAAGACGAATGTCCAGCCTGCGCCATGCCAGATACCGCATATGAGGAAGGTCACGATCAGGTTGAAATAGACCCGTCCCTCGTTTACGCGGCTCCCGCCGAGAGGAATGTAGATATACTCCCTGAGAAAGCGCCCCAGCGTAATATGCCACCGCCGCCAGAAATCCTGGATTGTGAGAGCTTTGTAGGGGCTGTCGAAGTTGATCGGGAGCCGGATGTTGAACATGAGCGCGCTTCCGAGCGCCATATCCGTGTAGCCGGAAAAATCGAAATAGATCTGCAACGTATAACAGAGTGACGTGACCCAGGCGTAGAGAAAGTTAAAAGGCTCGGGCGCAGCAAAACCGTCATTGGCCCACAGGGCGAAACGGTCGGCCACCACAGCTTTCTTGAAGAGACCGATCGAGAGAAGGTAGAGACCGAGAGAAAGATTCCGGTAGTTGACTGTCTCTCGCACTGTTCTTTTGAGCTGAGGAAAAATGTCCGATCGGGTCACGATGGGCCCGGCAAGGATGTAGGGAAAGTACGTGCCGAAAAGAGCATAGTCAGGCAGATCGGATCCCTTCATCGGAGTGCGGTAACTGTCCACGAGATAGCCGATTTGGATAAAAGTGATAAAGCTGAGTCCGAGGGGCAGCGCAAGGGAGCGGGGCGCGATCTGCGTGTGCAGAAGATAGTTCGCATTCATGATAATGAAATCAATGTACTTGTAATAGCAGAGCAGAAGGATATCGGCGGCTATGCCCAGGACGAGAACAGTTCTTCGCTTCGCAGCGTGCTGTTCGCCCAGGGCGTTAAGGACAGAGCCGAATGAAAAATTGAAAAGTACTGCACAGACGAGAATGAGCAGATATCCCGGCTCCGACCAGCCGTAGAATGCAAGCGATGCTCCCACGAGCCAGAGCCTTGCTACCAGCACCGGTCGAACAAGGCGGTTCAGCAGGAAGTAGACGATCAGCGTAACAGGCAGGAAAAAGAAAAGATACTCGTGAGAATTAAAGAGCACGCTTTACCCTCTACCCATGATCGCGCTCAGCCCGCAGAAGTCTTGATCTGCACGTCCTCAAAAAGTCTCTTCATCACGCTTTCGTGTCCGTGGATCATGTCTGAGAAATCCTGCGGTTTGAAACCATACCGCGCGGGATCAAAGGAGCCCACCACGGTAAATCCGTTATCTGCAGCCAGGCGCCTCAGGTACGACTCCACTTTGAGTGTCGCGCCGTACTCCGGGTTTCGCACGCAGATCTGATACACGTCCGGGTGCAGGGGCGGCAGAAGAAACACAACCGTCACCCCGTGATTCTTCAGCCACTGCAGCAGGCCTTCGAAGAGCTCAGTGCTGCTCAGCTCCGTAAAATTGGAAAAGATTATATCGGGCAGGCCACCTGTGCCGACCTGCGGCATAGTCGAGAATCTCATCTTGTAAGGGAAGTGAAGGCTTCCGTCCGGCTCCCTCACATAATCATCGATATCAGCAGTCTTGGTGACGTAGAGCTTCTTGCCTTTCTGCACGTGCTGCCAGTTCTGCAATGTATATTCAAGATTGATAAGCTGCCCGTACTTGCTTGTGACGCTGGCTTTCGGTGCTGCCACACTCCCGGCTGAATCCGCCCCCCCGCGCGCACCTTTCGGAAATTCAGCAACCATCTCCTGGTAGTAAGGCTCCAGTATCCTCCAGAACTCGGCGCCGGGCCACGCATTCTTGTTGAACATCCACGGGTCCATGCCTATGATGACTGCCCTGGGCAACACGCCCTTTTTCTTGTAAAGGCCCACGATTGCCACACAGTCCTCAACCATGCCCCCTGAGACCGCGTGGTTGAAGAAATCAACGTCACCCGCCAGGAAGCGCTTGCGGAGCAGCATGCTTCGTGACGAACCGAGCGCTATGACGTCCCTCCGGCCCGGGTAATTTTCCACGATGAGTCGCTCCAGTTCCCGTTCGTCACTCCGGCCGAGGTAACCGGCGACCATCTTGCCGTTTATGAGGTTCATGGCAACGCCCTTCAGCCCTTTATTCGACCTGAACACCCCGGCGCTGTCAGCCTGAAAATTGAAGAAAGCGGTCAACAGGAGAAGAAACAGAAAGAGCGCCAGGAATCTTTTCAGCCATCGCTTGCATGAACGGTGAGAAAGGCTTTTCTGCATCGCCATTGTCAGAACCTGAAATAGAGAAATTCAGAATAGGTGCCGAGGAAGAGCACCGCGACCCACGCAACGACCGCAAAGAGGACGAGCTGCACCACGCTTGGGTTGAAACGTTCTGCTATATCGTTCGAATTCCTGAAAAGAATAGAGAGTGGCAGGAATATGAGAAACATGCAGACGATGATCTTGCTGTTGTTACCTATTTTACCCAGCAGGTCGTCAAGGGCGGATGTGAAGCTTTTGGCATGCAGTAACCGGGTAAATGTATTCTCAGGCAGCGAAGGCGCGTCGGCACCGGCCATTCCCTTGAGTACCTTGAGCGCGTCACCAAACGTCTTTGCCCTGAAAAAAACCCAGGCCGCATTGATAAAGTTGAAGGTGAGAAGCCACGCAACCCATCGGGGCATTGAAAAACCGAACTTCTTCCATAAGCGATGGATCACGAGCGCGGCACCGTGCAGACAACCCCATAGCACGAAGGTCCAGCCTGCCCCGTGCCACAGGCCGACGATGAAAAAAGTAATCATCAGGTTGAGCAGGACATGCCATTCGGCAACCCTGCTCCCACCGAGGGGAATATAAAGGTAGTCCCGCATGAACCTGCCCAGGGTCATATGCCAGCGCCTCCAGAACTCCTGGATGTCCAGTGACCGGTAAGGGGTATTGAAATTGATGGGCAGCTTTATGTTGAACATCAGGGAGGAACCCAGCGCCATGTCGGTGTATCCTGAAAAATCGTAGTAGAGCTGAAGCGTGTAGGCGAGCGACGTAATCCACGCCTGGACAACGGTGAGCTGGGAGAGCGTGTCAAAGCCCGTATTCGCCCAGACAGCGAACGTGTCGGCTATCACCAGCTTCTTGAAAAGCCCGATAAAGAAAAGACAGATGCCGGATGACATGTTCCGGTAATCCGCCACCTTGTTCCGCAACCGGTCGAACTGGGGCATCATCTCGGCATGGTGGATGATAGGCCCGGCCAGAAGGTGCGGGAAGAACGTCACAAAAAGACCGTAATTGAGCGCACTATATTCCTTGACCTTAGCCCTTTCTGTGTCGACCAGGTAGGCTATCTGCGTGAAGGTGAAAAAACTGATGCCGAGCGGGAGGACAATGTGGAGGAGCCGTAGATCCAAGTTGCCGATAGCATTCACATTGGCGATAAAAAAATCGGTGTACTTGAAATAACCAAGGAGTGCCAGATTTCCCACGATACCGGCACCCAGGAGACACCTGCTGCGAGAGAAACGCCCTTCCTCCCTCTTTTTCGATATCATTCTCCCGATCACGTAATTGAAGAGGATGCTTACCGCAATAAGGGGGAGATACACCAGGTTCCACCAGCCATAAAAGAGGAGAGAGGCAACCAGCAGCCAGAGCTTCGATCCCACGGTGAATCTGCGTTTGCTCAGGAGGAAGTAGACAATAAGGACCGCAGGGAGAAACAAAAAGATATACACATACGAATTGAATAGCATAGTGTTCCGATACCGGAGATGCGAATGCAGCGCTAATTTAACAAATATCGGCAATCAAAGCAAAACCCGGCCGGAGAGCAGGTCACAGGAAGCAATTGACAGCCAAGAAAAAAACCGCATAAACTAGGGCACTTCATAACCCGGTGCTTTCAATGAGATATTTCATCAAACCAGAAGCTGACGCGTATTCTTCCGCAGAATCCAGAAAGTATCCGGGTAACAAGACGTATACAGAGTACAACTATCTCGCACCCGGCATAGCTTCGTACATCAAGACCTGGCATTTCGAAAAAGCACTCGCCTTGACCAGGAGCTATTTTCACCATGCCAATGTGATAGACTTCGGCTGCGCGGACGGGGTTCTGCTGCCATCGCTGTCAAAATACTTCAATCACGTGTGCGCTATCGACAGGAATCCCGCATTCATCACAACAGCCTCTGCCCTGGTGGACGAGCTGCATCTCTCCAATGTCGAGTTGCTGTGCAACGAAGGACTGACAATCGAGGACGTGAAGTCGCGTTTGGCGGGTAGAGAATACCATGTGCTTTACCTTTTGGAGACCCTGGAGCACGTGGGTGACCGGGACGCCATGTATGATTCCCGTGTCCGATTCTTGAAAGAGATTGCCGATTTGATTGCCAAAGAAGGCATCATGGTAGTTTCTGTGCCGAACATGGTCGGCATTTTCTTTCTTATTCAGCGAGTAGGGTTGGCCTTGACGCATTCTCTCAGGGAGACCCTTTCCGTACGCGAACTGCTTAAGGCTTCCTTGCTGAACAACACTGCCGGACTGGAAGAACGGTGGGATGGTGGGCACCTCGGGTTCAACCACAGGAAACTCGAAAACAGAATGAAGCTCGAATTTCGTATTCTGAAAAAGAGCCACATCATGTTTCAAGTCCTGTATCTCATTACGAGGCAGTGAGGACGTGGGTCATGATCGGGCCGGCCGGGAGATTTTCGACCGGAGAACGCGGACAAGGTACGGGCAGTCGGTTGTCGATGTGGCGAAGCCTAGAGAAGGGTCTGCTCCTGGATCGTTGTCTGCAGGGCCTTCAGGGCCTTTTCAATGATCGACCTGCGAAGTTTCCTCTCTTCCGCCGGGGGAAGATTTGCGTCCCCTAAGGGATTGACAATCTTGTTGGCGGGCAGAATCCTGTTGGAGCCCACCATCTGAGCTACCGGAGTAATAGCGCAGAGATGAGCAGTGGGGATGCCGAGCCTCTCCAACTCTTTGGCGAGCGTTGCACCGCAACGCGTGCTCGTCCCTCAGGTAGAGGTCAGGATGACCCCTGACACGCCTTCCAGTTCCAGTTCCCGTGCCATCTGCTGGGCCAGTTTTTTCATCACGTCAACAACGCAGGCAACGCCTGCAGTGCTGTAGAACGTGTTGTGGAGTTTGCCGATCACTCCTTCCTGCTCAAGCCTTCTCAAGACATCAACAGGGACGAGCCGGTTCGGATCCTGTTTGATGAAGACAGAATCATAGCCCCCGTGGTTCACTTCATAATCCTCAGGGTTGAGCGTATCCAACCCCTTGATATCATATTTCCCGAGACGAGTAGCGGCCAGGCTTTCGATCCTGTCAGGATTGCCCTTCGGAACAAGCCCCCCATCCGTCACCAGCGCTATAGTAGCCTTGCTGATCTCGCGGACCGGTGGTGCCGGGTTCACCCTGTCATATGCAGCACGGGGCACTTCAGATTCGTACGGTTTACCGCTGAGTTTCGCGAGCAGCAGGTCGACAACCCTCTCGGCTCCTGTTCTTTCAGCGACTTCATTTATCAATACGCCTCGGGGAAAATACCCTTCAACAGAAGGCTTGCCGATTTTCTCATGAGCCACCAGTTTCCGGAGAATCTCCGCCATGGGGGTAACGGCCTTGCTCATGCCTTTCGCTGAGTTGGCGGTTTGGACCACGTAGATATCTTTGCGGCAGATCTCCAGGCCCGGGTTATCTTCATACATCCCGGTAACGGACGGAATTCCCAATCGATCATGCACCCGCTTGCAGACTGTTGCACATGCCATTCCATACCTTCCTGCATTGAAGGCGGGGCCTGCAATGACTGCGTCCGGGCGATACGTAACGATCACTTTTTCCACTTCCTCAGACACCTTCTCCAGGTCTTCGGCAAAATAGTTGTCGCCGCAGATGACTGTTGCCACTATCTCGCCCCACGCGCTGATTGCCGGCTGGAATGCCCTTCCGGGACCAACAGGCCCTTCCGATACCTGCGGCGGCAGATCCGCCTTGTCCTCCCCGCCTATCCCGCCAAAGAATTGATTGATGTAGTGAACGACTCTCTTCATCACGCTAGTACCTCACTGCCCTGAGCTTAGAGCTTCCTAATTGACAGAGCGATCCCTTGATCCGGTTGATGGATCTCACGATCTCGCCATTCACCCGCGGTGCGCCTGTTGGAAAGCTGGGCCTGCCGATGATCCGATCCACAGCGGGCAACGGCAGATCAATGAAGGGCACACCCATGCTCACAATCGCATCAACCTCAGGCATGCTGAAGATGGTCATGCCTCCATATTTGGTATCTTTCACGTCTGCACCCATGTGAAGCATGGCGATCGCGGTCTTCATGCCCAGCTGTTCGCAGCGCTGTGCTGTCTTTGCCATCGCCAGTTCCGGGGCACCTCCCCCCATCTTCGTGAGAATAACGCCTTCGGCGCCGACCACGAATTTTGCTAGCTTCGAGGCTATATTCGCAACTCTGTCCATGTCTCCGACATTGTTGGGCGCCAGGGTGAGAATAACACCGCTGAAACAGAGATCCTTCCCGTGTCTCGCGTAAAGTTCTCTGATGATAGGATGATTCTGGACATGGTAGGTCAGCATGTTGAGCGTTGGAAGGGGCGCGGTGATTGCTCCGTCGAGCACCTCGTTCGGGTGAATAAGCGTGGGGACGATGTCGGAAACATTCTTGCCGTACAGTATAGGCTCGCCTTGGACAGGCTCAAATTGAAGTGTCTGTATCTGGTAGATATAGACGACTCTGGGCAGCCCCTGGTGCGCCTCTTTCATGTCAAACAGGGAGGGCAGCTCAAAAACCTCCCTCAAGTCTGGCTTCACCGTCTTGCCTGCCCTGGCCAGGTAGGCGGCTGCTTTCAGGCCTGCGGTCTTCACAGCTGAGAAGTAATCATCCGTGCTGATACCATCCTGGGGCGTAGCCATTACGACTATATTATGCGTCTTGCCGAACGTGCTCGCTTCAGCGCCGGGGCCGCACATCTCAATGATTTCCCCATTGGCATCTGCGCTATGGCTTGTATCCCACTTTTCACGGTAATCGCTGAGGACTACAGCCGTACCCTTCAGCACGCACGTGCTGCCTTGCCCGGCAGGAGCCTGTCTTCCCACAGCGCCGGGGAAATCTTCATCGCCACCGCTCGTCTTCGCTCTCGGTTCGATCACATCCATCACTTTGACGATGCGAGATTTCTCGCCGGGATGTGCCAATTCGATATCAACGTCTTTCAGCCTGCTGTCTTCTTTGATCAACGCCTGCAGCTCGGCACGATTGATGACGAGTGTCCCTTCACTTATTGACGTCTTGTCTCCAAAAACAATGTTCTCAACACGGATGCTATTCAGTTCAAGTCTCATATATTCTTCCCTCGAACGCTAAACGAGTGACGCATAGTCCGCTCGCACCGTTCCAGTTCCTGTAGTCAGACAGGTGAAAAATGGGATAAAGAGCCATAGGAACTAGCCGCTGAAAATAGTTGGTGCCGAAGGGGGGCTTTGAACCCCCACGGAGCTAAGCTCCATCGGATTTTGAGTCCGACGCGTCTGCCTATTCCACCACTTCGGCCCGTTTTCATTCTATGCGGTTTTTCCCTTGCCTGTCAATGCTCTTCTGTGAATCGAAACGGCTGCAGCAATTGGTTCCTTGAACGCGCTGATACATCCCCGGCGCATCCATTCACCGGTTGGCCTCAACGGGAAATAACCGGGTCCTCATCAGGCCCATCTTCGCCAGCCTGTATGTGAGCGCGGTTACCAGGCAGCCAATGCCGTACCTCGTGCTGCGGGAGAAATTGATAGATGATGCTGCCGGAAAATAGTTGGTGGGGCAACTCACCTCAGCGACTGTGTAGCCAAGCCAGAGTATCTGAGCAATGATTTGGTTGTCAAAGACAAAGTCGTTGGAGTTTTTTTCAAAAGGCACTTTGGTCAACAGGTCGCGGGAAAAGGCGCGGTAGCCCGTGTGATACTCGGAGAGCTTCGCACCGGTTAACAAGTTCTCGGCAAAGGTGAGCGCCCTGTTGGAAACGTATTTGTAGAGAGGCATGCCACCCTTGAGGGCATAGCCGCCCAGAATTCTCGACCCCAGTACGAAATGATAGAGCCCGCTGCCGACCAGAGAAACAAATGCCGGGATGAGCCTGGGCGTGTACTGGTAGTCCGGGTGTACCATAATGATAATATCGGCACCCTCGAGAAGGGCCTGCCGGTAACAGGTCTTCTGGTTACCTCCATACCCGAGGTTTGACTCGTGCACGAAGAGCTTCGTTTTGGGCAGTGACCGCGCAAGCTCCGCTGTTCTGTCTTTACTGTCATCGTCCACGACAATGATGAGGTCAACGTAATCCTGCTCCAGCACCTCGCGGTGCGTCTTAAGCAGCGTGGCCTCGGCATGATAGGCCGGCATCACTACGACCACTTTCTTTTCCCGGTACATACCGCCTCACAAAAATGACACTATAGAGCGCCAGGATTTGCCGCCACCGGGCCGGTGTAGGTGCTCTCGTAATCAGATCACGATGTGGATTCTACAATTTCTGACAAGGTCTTGCAATAATTCGCGCTCGATTTACAGCTGGTGTACATCAGATGCATGCAGCCCATTCACGGGGCCAAATGGCCCTGCTGCTCGAATCTGCCCAGCTTGACCGAAAAAAGAGAGGCGTCGTACAATAGCATCCGATGCGAGCATTCATACAGGAGAAAAAAATCCTGCTCATTGGCGCCTTCCTGGTAATCGCTACTCTCATCGCGTACTGGCATGCCAAAGATTGTGCATTCGTCTCGTTCGACGATTACGAGTACGTAAGCCAGAACAGCCACATCCAGAGCGGCGTGACCGTAGATGCGGTCCGCTGGGCTTTCACGGCATTCCATGCTGCAAACTGGCATCCTCTGACATGGATATCCCACATGATCGATGTTGACCTCTTCGGTCTCAATCCAGAGGGGCACCATGTCATGAACCTCCTCTTTCACATAG
>DATKNH010000151.1 GCA_035541455.1 Syntrophorhabdales bacterium | reverse complement strand
TGATGGGGCCTTTCGCGCCTCCCTTCGTAGCTGCGTCGTCGCGGATTCCTCGACGTAGCTCCACTACGCCTCCGGCCCGCTCCTCCTCGCCGCCTCGGTATCCATCGAAAATCGACCCATCACGCGCATAGTTTCGGGTGGTGACTACCATATCTCCTAAGTATCCATTGAGAATCGACCTGTCATCCGCGTGTTGGTGACGCGTGGCGGTGGTAGTGTTGCGGCAGGGGTCTGCGGAAAGGGTTCTTGTTGTACCCTGCATCTCGTAACTCGGAACCCGTGACTCGTAACAGTTCTTTATAACGAGAAGTTGGAGAGCTGGTAGGGGATCTCTTTTTCTTCCAGGATCTGTTTTTTCTCGAAGTAAATCTCGCCTGCGGCAATTTCTCTTAGAGCCGTCACTACTTCCTTGTTGGTCGATTTGACGAGAGGGCGGGCACCCTTGACCAGTTGTTTGGTTCTTTTTGCTGCAAGATGTACGAGCTCGAACCGGTTTTCCACGTGCTCCATACAATCTTCAACAGTTATTCTTGCCATGCTCCTGTCCCCCTATGCACCGAATGATCGATTGGAACTGCTGGTAAGCAGCCTCTAGATTATCATTTTTCACTGCGTAAGTAAAGAGAGGCTTTTTCGCCATTTCTTCCTGCACCCGTTCCATCCTCTTTTCGATTTCTTTCTCTCCTCGCAATGAGAGGCGTTTCTTGAGTTCTTCCACTGAAGGCGGTTCCACGAAGATAAGGCACGCTGCCGCACACTTCTCTTTGACTTTTAAGGCCCCTTTAACGTCGATATCCAGGATGACGTGATGTCCTTTGTCGATGGGATCGGCTATCTCCCTGATCGGCGTTCCGTAGAGATAGCCGTGAACGGGTTCCCATTCGAGAAAGCCATTTTTGTCGATCATGCGTCGAAAAGTAGCTTCATCGGTGAAGTAGTAATCCTTGCCGTGGACCTCGTTGTGCCGTTTTTTGCGGGTGGTGTATGACACCGAAAAGAGTATGTTGTTCTCCTCTTTAAGGATACGTTCGATCAGGGTGCTCTTTCCCACCCCTGACGGTCCTGACACCACAATCAGATGCCCCTTATGCGGTGGCATCGCACCAGCCCCGTTCCGAGTTGAAGACAAGAACCTGTTCCGGGTTGCGCGTTAAAACCATACCAAAAGCGCCTTGCAGGAGGTCTTGGTCTGCGACTCGTAACCCGTAACTCGTAACAGGCCCTTTTAGACCGTAACGATGATTATTCCACATTCTGCACCTGTTCGCGCATTTTTTCTATCTCTACTTTTATCTGAATCACCCGCTCGCTGATATAGAAGTCGTTTGATTTGCTGCCTATGGTATTCGATTCCCGCACCATCTCCTGTATGATGAAATCGAGTTTGCGGCCCATTTCGTCCCGCCCGTCGAGCGTCTGCCGAAAGTGGGCCAGATGCCCCTTAAGCCGTGAAATCTCTTCTGCGATGTCAACCTTCTCCATGTAAATGGCAATCTCCTGGAGTACGCGTGACTCGTCTACCGAAGATGCCTGGATAGCCTTTTGCACTCTTTCCTTGAGCATCTCCTCATGCTTTTTTATCACCAGGGGCCACCGCTCCTCAATCTCCAGAAGAAGAGTTCGGAGTGTTTCGAGCCGCGCCGCAAGATCCTGTCTTATAAGCTCGCCTTCGCGCTCCCGCTCCTCGTTCAGCTTTGTCAGCAATGTATTAAAACAGCTGTATAGTGCATTTTCGGGTATGCTGATCTCCTCATAGACGATTATGTCTTTTGCATTCAGGATGTCCTCGATCGTCAACTCCCCTCGGAGGTTGTATGCCTCCTTCAAGTGGCGGGCCACGTCTATATACCATTTGATAGCTTGCTCATTCAACGAGGGCAAGGCAAAACCCTCATCGGCTTTTTCCCATTTTATGCTGACATCGAGCCTGCCTCTCTTGACCTGTTTCTTTGCCAACTCCCGCAAGCGCTGCTCGTAAACCGAGGCGCTTTTAGGGAGTCTGAGGGAGACCTCGAGGTAGCGACTATTCAGAGAACGCGCTTCCCCGGAGCACTTACCGCCTTCCGTTTCTGTTTCAACTTTTGAAAATCCTGTCATGCTTCTTGGCATCGCAGCAACTCCTTGTAATGGTCTCTCCACTCGTTGCAGAGGGCAATGATAGCGTCACTCCGGTAATCAGGATACGTCCATGGCAGGCCATGATAGCTGCCGTTCTCGAACATCAGCGTCAAATCCCCGAAAATACCCTGCCCCAGGTAGAGGCGATGCGCATACCCTTTTGTCGTGGCAAGCACAACGTGCTCAAAGGCTATATATCCAGGATCGATATTGACCGTTCGTTTACCCTGTTGTGCGTAGTGCATCTCGATTTCGTTGGTTCGTAATTTTACCTCAGGAAGCTGTTCGCGGGAAGCCAATGATGCGAAAAGAAGAAAACAGCGACTCAGATTCCGTCCCATCTCTTTCTCATAGTAATCTGAATGAGAAAAAGGTTCTACGGCGGACCGGACGCGGATGGTGCCCAGTGTGCGGACGAGCTCTTGTTCGATAGCGGCCATGGAGGCTTGGTCGTTAAATATCAGGCTCGTAAAGTAAATGACAGACGGCGGTCTTTTTACAGTTCCCACTGTATGAAGTATTCCCTGTTCTTCCTTTCTTTTTCTCTGGGCGCCTCAACAGCGCGCACCGGTCGCAGACCCAGGCCCTGTCCGAACTGCTTGATATCTTCAATGACGCGGCGCACCTTTTCCTGGTCTTTGACAATGCCTCCTTTGCCGACCTGGTATCTTCCTACCTCGAACTGCGGCTTGACCAGCGTAACCATCACAGCCCCTGGACGCATCAGAGAGACCAGGGGAGGGAGTATCTTTTTCAGGGATATGAAGGAGACATCTACAGTGATAATGTCTACCTGCTCTCCTACCTGTAAAGGCGTCAGATAGCGGGCGTTCACACCCTCCAGGAGGACAACCCGCGAGTCCTTCCGCACCTTCTCGTGAAGTTGATGAACACCAACGTCGACCGCGTAGATGCGCGCTGCTCCCTGCTGAAGCATGTAGTCTGAAAAGCCGCCGGTCGATGACCCGATGTCAAGCGCTACCATACCCTTTGCGTTCAGGCCGAACGCGTCGAATGCGTGTTTGAGTTTTGTCCCACCAAAGCTAACGTAGGGCAGGCTTCCCGGCCTTACCTCTACACGCGCGTCCACATCGACCTGTTGATCGGGTTTGAGGGCTTTTTGGCCTTCAACATAGACGGCGCCTGCCATTACAAGAATCTTGGCTTTTTCTCTCGAATCGACAAGTGCCTTTTGCGTAAGGAGGGTGTCTATTCTCTGCTTAGCCAAAGCCTCACGGTCTTTTTTATGCCTTCTGGATCAAGACCAACGAGTTCGCGCAGCATCTTTTGAGTGCCATGGGCGAGGAACCGGTCGGGGAGGCCGATTCTCTTCACCGGTATGCGTACTCCCTCGTCCGATAAGACCTCCATAACTCCGCTGCCGAAACCGCCGATGATCGTATTCTCCTCGATCGTGAGTACCCTACGGGTATGCGTTGCCAGGTTGATTATCACTTCGCGATCCATTGGCTTTGCGAATCTGCCATTTACGACCGCGCAGCTTATTCCCTCCTTTTCCAGGTCAAAGGCGGCGTCGAGTGCGGCATACACCACGGGCCCGCACGACATCAGCGTAATGTCTGAGCCTTCCTTCATGACTTCCCATGTTCCTATCGGGATTTCAGCAAAGGCGGGCGCTATTGGGACGCCGACCGCCTCTCCCCGGGGGTAGCGGATGGCAGCCGGTTTTCCGTAGCGGTACGCGGAATAGAGCATCTGCTTCAGCTCGTTCTCATCCTTGGGGCTCATTACCACCATATTGGGGATATGGCGGAGATAGGAGATATCGAAACTCCCGTTGTGGGTGGGGCCGTCCTGCCCGACCAGGCCGCTCCGGTCCAGGGCGAAGACCACAGGGAGTTCCTGAAGGCAGACATCTTCAATGACCTGGTCATATGCCCTCTGCAGGAAAGTCGAGTATATGGCGACAAACGGCCTGAGGCCCCGACAGGCCAAGCCGGCGGCAAATGTGACGCCGTGCTGTTCCGCGATCCCTATGTCGTAGAATCGATCGGGGAATACCTGCGAAAACTTCTCCAGGCCCGTACCGAGGCACATGGCGGCTGTTACGGCCACAACCTTGCTGTCGAGTTCTGCCAGTTGAATAACCGCGTCGCCGAACGCGTCTGTGAAGGTGGGTTTTCCGTTCTGTATAGAGGCGCCTGTTGCAACGTCAAACTTTGATACCCCGTGGAACCGCGCAGGATCTTCTTCTGCGGGCGGGTAGCCCTTGCCTTTTTTAGTGATCACATGAACCAGGCGGGGTCCTTTGAGGCGCTTCACGTTCCTGAGTGTTTCCAGGAGGTGGGTTAAATTGTGTCCATCGACAGGACCGACATAGGTGAAGCCGAGTTCTTCGAAAAGTATGCCCGGTGTCACCAGCCCCTTAACTGCCTCTTCCAGTTGACGGGCCGCTTTATAGACCCTGTCACCTATTCCAGGCCATTGCTTGAGCCTGCTCTTGATCTCTTCCCTGGCCCTGCTGACGAAATCACCCGTCATGATGCGGTTGAGATGCGCCGAAAGAGCACCCACGTTCTTTGAAATCGACATCTCGTTATCGTTCAGGATAACGATAACGTCGGTTTTGAGATGACCTGCATGGTTGAGGGCTTCGAAGGCCATGCCACCCGTAAGGGATCCATCTCCTATGACTGCAATGACGCTCTGGTTCTGCCCCAGTTTCTTCGCTGCCTCAGCCAGCCCCACGGCCACAGAAATAGAATTGCTTGCGTGACCTGTATCGAAGACATCGTAACAGCTTTCTCTTCTGCAGGGGAAACCGCTCAAGCCCCCGTTCTGTCTGATTGTCCAGAGCTTGTCCTTTCGTTCGGTGAGAATCTTGTGGGGATAACACTGATGACCGACATCCCACACGATCTGCGCCGCGGGTGTCTCAAAGACATGATGCAGCGCCAGGGTCAGCTCGACCACGCCCAGGTTTGACGAAAGGTGGCCACCCGTCTTTGAAACTGTTTCAATGATCACGTGGCGCATTTCATCGGCAAGCGTTTGCAACTCGGGAAGGGTGAGCTCCCGTATATCTTCCGGAGATGTTATTCTGTCGAGAAGCATCAGGAAGACCTCTTGCCGATGTAGAGGGCCAAGTCGGTGAGCACTTTCCCGTCAGGGCCAAGGAAAGCCACGGCCTCCACGGCCTCGTGTATCAACTCGTCCAGTCGTGCTCTTGACTGTTCTATGCCGTAATGGCGTATATAGGTCTGCTTGGTGACATCCTTTCTCAGCTTCTTGCCCACAATCTTTTCGTCGCCTTCGGCATCCAGCAGGTCGTCTCCGACCTGGAATGCGAGACCCAGAGACGCACCGTATCTGGTGAACTGCTCCAGCTCCTGTGCCGTTACTTGAGCCGCAAGGGCTCCGACCCTCACTGCCGCCCGAATCAGTGCAGCGGTTTTGTTCCTGTGTATGTAGTCAAGGATACCCTTGGTCCCTTCTTTGCCGTCGTACATCACATCGACGACCTGCCCCGCGATCATCCCCTCTGCACCGGCAGCCTGGGCGATTTCATTGAGCATTTGCCTTGCGATTGCCGGCGGCGTATGCGCGCTGAAGCGGGGATCTGTCATCACCCTGAAGGCCTCGGTCAGCAGTGCATCCCCGGCCAGCAAGGCGATTGCTTCCCCAAAAACCTTGTGGCACGTAGGTTTTCCCCGTCGCAGGTCATCATTGTCTATGCACGGGAGATCGTCGTGGATGAGCGAGTACGTGTGAATCATTTCTATGGCGCAGGCAAACGGAAGTACTGACGCTACCTCTCCTTTTTTTGCATCGCACGCGGCGAGCGCCAGTATAGGCCTGATTCTTTTGCCCTCGGAGAAGAGGCTGTGCTCCATGGCATTCCTGAGAACGTCGGGAGGCGTGGCAAAGGCTGCAAAGATAGTATGAAGGAACTCCTCTACCTGGAGCCGCTTCTCATCAAGAAAAACTCGGATGTCCACTAAGACTCTTCCTGCGGGAAAGGTTTTTTTTCTATAGTGCCGTCTTCTTTTTTTATGAGGATCTCTACCTTCTTTTCGATCTCGTCCAGTCTTTTGGAAAGGTCTTTGGTGAGGAGAAGACCTTCTTTGAAAAGATCCAGAGCGGCGTCCAGAGACACCTGCCCTTCGTCGAGGATGCCTACAATCTCCTCCAGCCTCTTCAAGCCCTGTTCGAATTTCACAGACTATAGTATACCGGTGGCGGAGGTTATTTTTCAAGGACTTGATATGCGGGATACCGGTGCAGTAGAATTAACGCGTGGTGGAAATCAAGGTCAGAACCGACGCCAGAATTCAGGGGAAGAGTATCACAAAGGATGTGGCCCGGGCCGTCCAGAACATGGAAGGGACACTCCTTTATCTCTTCACACCGCATACGACGTGCGGTCTTCTGATCAATGAAGATGCAGACCCTGCGGTAATCAGTGACATCATGGATGGCTTGAACAGGCTTGTGCCGCGGAACCACCCTTACAAGCATGCAGAAGGTAATGCCGACGCCCACATCAAATCTTCTTTGGTCGGCCATTCCCTGCTTGTCCCATTCTCCGGCGGGCAACTGAGGTTGGGCACGTGGCAGGGCATCTTCCTGATGGAATTCGATGGGCCCAGGGAGCGCAAGGTACATCTTACGGTGCTCGGGTAGGATGCCCGGGCCGGATGTCATTCAAGGCACTAAGGAGATATGCAATGAATAGATTTATGGCTGTAGCAGTTATGGCGATGCTCATGGTTACGCTCTATACGGCCGCTGTGTGCGCCAAGGAAGATATTGTGACGCCGAAAGAGTATGGTGTCTACATCAAAACGCCCAAAGCGCTCAAGAGGTTGCTGCCCAACATAGTGTTTGACGAGAAGGGCGTACTTTTTATAGAGAGCAACAACCCGCAACGCTTTCCCCTCGCCGAGATACAGCAGCTTATCGTGTACGGAAAGTACGATACGAAGTACCTGACGTTGAACCCGATGCTGTTTGTCAGCGAGACAGCTCTTCACAAGTCACGTTTCATATTTGGAAAGGATATTGAGCTGGAGATTGCCAAAAAGAGCGACGTTCTGTACTCGATAAAGCCCAAGAGTCTCTTTGGAAGAGGCTACTACAGTCTCTGGATCAACGATACTGCCTGGGATTTTGTGGTTGAATAAAGGCGGCATCCGGATTTGAACCGGAGAATAACGGTTTTGCAGACCGCTGCCTTACCACTTGGCTATGCCGCCACATGGTGCGGGTAGAGTAGTGACCCGCCTTTCGTCTGCCGGAGCGGACAAACGCTCCAGCTCTTTTTTCAGTTTTGGAGCGGGAAACGGGATTTGAACCCGCGACTTCAACCTTGGCAAGGTTGCACTCTACCGCTGAGTTATTCCCGCACCTCATAGGTTATAATATAATCCCATATGCATGTCAATGCCCACCGACTTGCCTTCAACTGTATACCTTCAGGTATCTTAATAAATAGCCTTCGAGATCAGCCTACAGCTAACAGCTAACTACACGTTTCTCTTTCCCGGGCGACGTGGATTGGTTGGCTGTCCGCGCAGAATGTGTGGACTCACAAGAAAAAATATGAATATATGATGGCAATGATCGATGCTGTGATTAACCTGCTGCCTCACCATT
>DATKNH010000150.1 GCA_035541455.1 Syntrophorhabdales bacterium | reverse complement strand
CTCACCTGAGTTTTTCTCGATTATCGTCAAGGGATGCCAGTTCCTGCAGGCCGCCCGCCCCGAACTTCTTTATCTTTACCCCTCCCGGCATTTTGGGAAAATCAGAGAGTATGCACAACTCATCCGGCAGTTTCTGCTTTGCCACTTTCTCTTTGAGGAACTCGCGGATCTCCATCAAGGAAACCTTCGCGTCTGCTCTTGGTATTACGCACGCGCAGACACTTTCCCCGAGGACAGGGTTCGGCGTTCCCACTATGCAAACTTGCGCCACATGAGGATGTTGCAGAATAAGAGATTCAACCTCTGTCGGATAGATCTTTAACCCGCCGCGGTTTATGAGGTCCTTGCTTCTTCCGAACATCACGACAAAACCCTTCTCATCGACAGAGATCAAATCCCCCGTATGCAGCCAGCCGTCTCTTTCCAGTTGTTTATCTGTCTCTTCCTGATTCTGCCAGTAGCCCTTGAGAACGTTAGGACCCTTCACCATCATTTCGCCGACCTCTCCCGGGGCGGCTCGTTTGCCGGTATCGGGATTTACGGCCTTGAGCTTCATCCCCGGGACCGCCTTGCCGACGCTCTTCTTGCGCACTTCCAGCGGGGTTCCGTAGGGACACATTGTTCCAGCTCCGGGTCCGACCTCCGAGTTTCCCCATGAAGAGGACAGGTATATGTTCCTGTCGTGCCCCCACTGGATCACTTCTTCGGGGCATATCTGGCCTGCAAGGTACCCGGCCCTCAGGCTGGAAAGATCATACCGGTCCAGCCTTGGATGGTTCATTTCCATGATGTAGTGAGCGGGAGAGCCGTGTTGCAGGGTCGGTTTTTGTGCATCTATTGTTTTCAGTGCCTCTTCCGCATTGAATGTTTCCAGCAGGATAACGGACGCCTGTATCAGAATGGGCTGGATGAGCGTCGTTCCGCACCCGTACGAGTGGCACAAGGGAAGGATTCCCATGAAGGTGTCATCAGCGGTTGCTTTCACCCCTCGCACATGGGTGTAACCGCCTCTGACCGCCTGATACTGCGTGATCATCGAACCCTTCGGAACGCCGGTCGTGCCGGATGTATAGAGCAACATGGAAAGATCCCTGTAAATGTCAATCGGGACCCGGCGCCACTCTTTTTTTCTCCCTCCGGAGACTACGTCTTCAAAAGGGATGACATTTTCTCCGTGACCACCGCCTGAAGAAATGACGTATGAAAGATAGGGAAGATCGTTGCGGAGTTGCTGAACTATACCGAAATTGTCAACGCCTTCCTTCCCCTTCTGCACAACGATGGCTTTTGCCTGGGAATTATTGAGGATGAAGGAGAGTTCATGGGTCTTGTACCCCGGGTTTACCCATGTAACCACGGCCGCAATCTTCTGCAGAGCGTAGAACGCAACGTAAAGCTCGGGACAGTTAAGCATATAGACGGCAACCCTGTCTCCCTTTTGGATTCCCGACTCTTGCAGGCCTGCTGCAAAGGCATTCGATTCTTCTTCCAGCTGTTTATAAGTGAGTGTTTTGTCTTTGAAAAAAACGCACACCTTTTGAGGAACCAGGCTCGCGCTTCTTTCCAGAGCAGCGCCGACACTTAAGTGTTCCACATCTTCATAGCGGGTTGTAATACCGCGTTTACTCATCGCTTCCTCCTCGTTTAGCGTACCAACAACAGATTATAGCCAATGGTCCTTTTCATGTAAATAGAGGTTGCATTTTGAGGTTGCATTTTGTTGCGTTGTCTGTTGGTGTGTGGTATATGGGATGAAGACAGTGGAGCTACATAGTGGACGGCTGGGTGGCGCCCCCTGCTTGAAATCTTACATAAGAGGCCGACGACCATGAACAAAAATAGGATCGGCTGCGTCCTATTCCTGGCAGTTCTCGTATCAATACTCGTGACTGGTGTTGGTTACGGGTTTTCTCAGCAGGCCCTGGATAAGCTTCTTAACACCCAGGAATGCACATGGTGTGACCTGCAGAATGCTGATCTATCAGGAGCGAATCTTTCCCGGGCTAAGCTCTCGGGGTCTAGCTTAACCGGGGCAAACCTTTCGAAGGCTAACCTAGCGGATGCCGACATGCTCTCCGTAAGGCTGACGCGAGCCAACGTCTCAGGCGCCAACCTCTCAGGAGCTTTTCTTAAGTCTGCGAATTTACGAGAAGCAAATCTAACCGGCGCCAACCTTTCCCGCGCCAATTTATCTCAGGCCAATCTTTCTTTTGCGAATCTCTCCGGTGCTGACTTGTCTGATGCCGATCTTTCCAATGCGACCTGGACAGACGGCACAAAATGCGCGGACGGCTCGAACGGAGCGTGCAGAAAAGAGCAGAACCCTACGGCCGGGCCCGGAGCGTTCCCTTTCTAAATTCTCCTGTGCACCATCGCTCTCTCCTGCCTGGAGACTATCCCATTTGCACCACCTGACGCCACGCGGCAACAAGAGCCCTTAAGTTAACGTCCTTTTGGCCGATTAACTTACCATGAATATTGCACCGAACCTTAGCGTGAAAATTATTGCAGATGCGGACCAGCGGGCCCAAAGAATCAATGCAAAGAGTTCGGTAATTTACAGTGCTGATGCAGACACGCTCGTCCTCGCTCAGACTGAGCCGTCAGTCAAGAGCACAATGCTGGGTAAAGAAATTATGGTGACCTTTGTGGCCAGGGAAGGCGAAAAGTATTCGCGCTACGGTTTCTCTGCTGTTGTAACAGAGTTGGTTGATCGGTACGAGCTATCGCCCGAGGAGTACGCCCGGGCTGTTGTTGTCCGCATGCGGAGTAATCCGAAACCGTACGACATAAGAATGTGCTACCGGGTAGGACCTAGCAGCAGGAGCGGACTGGATGTCTTTGTCTGCGGCGAAAAGGTTACTCTCATTGATATCTCGCTGGGCGGCATGAGGTTCAGCTATAGCGAGAGCCCTGTGCTTGAGCCGCATCAGGTAGTTGAAGTGCGCCTTGGCATTGCGCCTGCCGTCTATCCCATTCAGGCCAGAGTCATCAGGATTCGGAAGGCAGATAAGGAAGGCTCAGGAAAAGGATTACGCTTTGCAGCGGCTGAGTTTCTCAATGTCACCGGCAAAATCGAACAGGTGTTGTCCCGCAAGATTCTCGACATTGAGAGGGAATCGCCCTTCGCTGGCAAGTCTGACAGGTACCGCTCCCCTTCAGTGAAGGACGTCAGGCCACCGGATTAGGCGAGGGTGGCGTGTGAAATAGGCATCGTATCGTGGCAAAGACTATTTACGACTGTTATAGAATCAACGGGTATAAAACGGGCTTCTGGGTGAGGCGGATCATGTGGGATCGGGAAAGCGCCTTCTTTGTTAAGCGGATCGGCCAGCAAACCAGGGGTAGGTTGCCGCAGAATGGCTCTTGGTGCGATCTGACGGTGTGGGGAGACTTCTACGACTCTGATATCATCACAAGCAGAAACAGCCGCCTCGAGCATGCACACACCTTTTCATGGTTGTATCTGGGCCCTGAGAAGGGAATGGAAAAAACCTAGACACCAACTTCCAGCGCTCTGATCTGCCTGTATCAGCGACAAAATGCTCAGGCCTTTTAGCGTAGCCTTTTCATTCTCTTAGTGTAATCTTCCCCCTTTGGCCGCAGCGGCCTGACGGCCCTGGAAGTATTGACAATGCTCCTGCCGACATGCGTTAATACGAAACCGGACACAGAGCGGTACGCTCTGACGCGGTCAAAAGCTGGGAAGAAATAA
Organism: Syntrophorhabdales bacterium; assembly: GCA_035541455.1. Classification (NCBI taxonomy): domain Bacteria; kingdom Pseudomonadati; phylum Thermodesulfobacteriota; class Syntrophorhabdia; order Syntrophorhabdales; species Syntrophorhabdales bacterium. The sequence continues at coordinate 15,727 of DATKNH010000150.1, read as the reverse complement.
TGGCTAACGGCATATCATTTCGGGTGAATGGGAAAGAGGTCAGCGCAGCTGTCGACGGACAATCCAGCCTCCTGGATTTTCTGAGGGACTCGCTGCACCTGATGGGAACCAAGAACGGATGTGCCACAGGTCACTGCGGCGCTTGCACGGTTATCATCGATGGAGAAGCACGTCGCGCATGTCAGGTCCGAGTCGCAAAGATGAACGGCAGAAACGTCGAGACCATCGAGGGACTCGCCCCGGCAGGACAGCTTCACCCGATCCAGTCTGCTTTTATAAAGACCGGGGCCATCCAGTGCGGTTTTTGCACACCGGGTATAATCATGGCAACAAAGGCCCTCCTCGATAGGACTCCCGACCCGGCAGCAGAGGATATCCGGCGGGCGCTGAAATACAACCTCTGTCGCTGCACAGGATACGTAAAAATCATCGATGCGGTGAAGCTGGCAGCGGAGGAGTTGCGATCGGGCAATCCCTCTGTTTCGGACGGGACTGACGGTCTTAGCGGAAGCATAGGCGAATCCATACCAGACTATGATTCGATAGCGAAGGTGCGCGGAGAGCCCATATTTGCCGCTGATCTTACAAGAGAGAAGATGCTCTTCGGTAAAGTGTTGTGGAGCAGATACCCTCACGCCCGCGTCAAGAAGATAGACGGAACAAGGGCAAAAGAAATACCCGGTGTAAGAGCGATTCTGACCGCAGATGATATTCCCGGCAACAAGTGCTTCGGCCGGGTAAGAGCAGACAATCCGATTCTCTGCAGCGACCGGGTGCGCTTTCTTGGAGACGCGGTTGCCCTTGTCGTAGCGGAGAGCATGGTGGCGGCAGAGCAGGCGGCTCTGGCTATTGAAGTCGACTACGAAGAGCTTCCAGTTCTTTCTACTATGAGCGAGTCCTTGAAAGAGGGCGCGCCTCATCTGCATGAAGGCGGAAATATCTGCAAAGAGATCAGCCACGAGATAGGCGATGTCGAGCAGGGAAGAAAGAAATCGGTCCACATTGTGAGCGGCCACTTTGAAACAGTCGCGGTAGACCCCGGCTACCTTGAACCGGAAGCGGGCCTCGCTTTTTTTGAAGAAGGAATACTGACCATTCATCTTCCGAACCAGGGGCCGTTTCATGCCCGTCAGCAGGTAGCTGACAGCTTGAATCTGCCGGTGGACAAGGTAAGGATAGTGATCACGCCGTTGGGCGGGGGTCACGGTGGCAGAACGGATTCGGGCTTCGCGTGCCTCCTGGGGCTGGCAGCATTCAAGATGGGAGTACCGGTGAAGATTGTGCTGAACAGGGAAGAGACATTCCGCGTAGGCACAAAGAAGCACCCCTTTGAAATGGACTATGAGATCGGCGCAGACGAGCAAGGGAAGCTGCTTTTCTTGAAGGCGAAACTCATGGCAGACGCGGGTCCGTACACATCTCTCACCATCCGTGTTCTTGATCAGGCAGTCATCTTTGCCGGCGGCCCTTACGAGATTCCCAATGCAAGAGTCGACGCCGTGGCCGTATTCACCAACAATGCGAACACCAGCGCGATGCGCGGATTCGGCATCAATCAGGTTGCGGTACCGGTAGAATCGCTGCTGGACGAGCTTTCCCGTAAGACAGGGATCGATCCCTTTGAGCTTCGCCGCAGAAACATTCTTGCATTAGGGAAGAAGACGCTGGCGGGCCAGATCCTCAACTCGAGCGTTGGCATCAAGGCAACCATCGATAGATGCGAAGAGTCCATGGAGCGCGATATCGCGCATTTCCGTTCCCTCTATGCGAATGAATCTACCAAGCGTCTCGGGATAGGTATCGCAAGCGCCTTCAAGAACGTCGGGGCGGGAAAAGGCAGAGCGGAAGACGCAGGGGCTGTCTTTAGTCTTGAGCCGGACGGCAGGGTACTGGCGAGGGTTTCAGGCGTCGATATGGGGCAGGGTTTTCGCACCGCTATTCTTCAGATTGCGGTGCAGGCCACAGGGCTTTCACCCGGGACTCTGCAATTGATCACGGGCGACACACTCCTCACACCAAAACACAACTGCGCCATAGGAGAACGGCAGACGCTGATATGCGGAAAGGCGGCGCTTCTTGCAGCCGAAGCGTTTAAGGCAAACCTGCTCGCAAGAGCTGCGCAACAATACGGCAAGGCAGTTGAAGGCCTGGATGTCCGCCAGGATCGCGTGATTGAGAAAGCAGATGGCCGGACGGTGGTCACACTTGCGGGTCTTGCAAAGGAACTTCAGCCGGGGGAGAGCATCAAGGGAGAATGCGAGTACCTGGCGCCTCCTACATATGCACTCTACGATATAGAGGCGAGGAAGAGGGTGCCACCGGAAGAGTACCGCAATTACCCTTCGTATGCATATACCACACACGTTGCCTTTGTGGAAGTTGATACGCTCTCGGGCAAGGTGAAGGTGCTCAAGATCATTGCAGCACATGATGTAGGTGTTGCCATTAATCCCCAGAAAATAGAAGGCCAGATTGAAGGAAGCGCGCTTATGGGCCTGGGGTATGCTTTGAAGGAAGAGTTCGTCGTTGAGCAAGGTGAGTTCAGGAGCAGAAACTACAGGGATTGCGGCATCCCCACGATATACGACATGCCTTCGATAGAAGTGATCGTCATCGAAGATCCGGAACCGATAGGCCCTTACGGGGCCAAAGGTATTTCGGAGATTGCCACCGTACCCGCAACGCCGGCCATCTTGAATGCTATCTATGATGCTATTGGGAAAAGGATCTATTCTCTTCCGGCAAAACCGCAAAGAATTCTGGCCTTACTGAACGCGTGATGGACAACGCATTTTCATTGAGAGATACGGCTGCATTAGACTTGCCGGGATTCTGCCGTCAGACTGCGACAGTCGGAACGGCGAGGTTGCACTGATGGAAGAGACACTCATCGGCAAGAGCCTGCCCCGCATAGATGCCGCAGAAAAAGTGACAGGCCTGGCTGAGTATACCGATGATCTTGACCTGTCGGGCATGCTGGAGGCAGAGCTTTTAACAAGTCCACATGCCTACGCGAGGATTCTTTCGATTGATACTTCAAAGGCCGCGTCTCTGGATGGTGTCGTCGCAATCGTCACGGGGGGCAACATCGAGAAGCTGTATGGGACCACGGTGAAAGACCGTCCCGTGCTGGCAAGGGGCGTGGTCCGTTTTGTCGGTGAACCTGTGGTTGCCGTGGCTGCGACAACCAAGGAGATAGCGCGAGAGGCTGTGCGTCTGGTTGACGTGGAATACGAACCCCTGAAACCTGTATTCACTCCGGAGGAGGCGGTTGCCCCGGACGCACCGCTGCTGCATCCTGATTTGATGGAGTACGAAAAGGAGGTAACGGCTAACGCTATCCCCGGCAGCAACATCTGTAATCATTTCAAAATCCGCAAGGGAGATGTCGCCCGGGGGTTTGCCGAATCTGATTACCTGTTTGAAGACACCTATGAAGTGCCCCGAAATCATCATGCGTGCATAGAGAATCATTCGGTCATAGCCCAGTTCGAGAAGGACGGGACGCTCCATCTCTGGACCAGCAACCAGTCGCCCTACGTGCTGCAGCGGTCACTGGCAGAGCTTTTCGACAAGCCCTGGAATAAAGTGAGGGTCACCATACCCAACCTGGGGGGTGGGTTCGGCTCCAAAATCTATCCCAGCATAGAACCACCGATTGTGGCTCTGGCAGAAAGGTCTGGCCACAGGCCCGTGCGCCTGACCATGGACAGAGAACAGGACTTCTGCAGGATTACGAATCACGGCTGTACTGTGAGAATCAAGACCGGTCTAAGGAAGGATGGAACCATCGTGGCTCGCCAGATTGTCACCCACTGGGATACGGGAGCCTACGCTGACTGCGGTCCTCTCCTTACCAGAAACTCAGGCTTTACCTCGGCAGGCCCGTATCGTATAGAACACGTCAAGATCGATGCGTACTCTGTTTACACAAACCGGCCCGTGGCCACCGCGTTCCGAGGGTACGGAATCCCTCACGTGACCTGGGCTTATGAGAATCACCTGAATCGCATTGCGCATGAGATGGGGATCGATCCCCTTGAGATCAGGCTGAAGAATGTGATCCGGGATGGAGACCTCAGTCACACCGGCGAGAAAATGGTCGCTGTCGGCATGAAAGAATGTCTCGTGCAGGTGGCGAAAGCCGCTCATTGGGAGCCCGGCGCGAGGCCTGCGCGCGTGAAACTGGGAGACGGTCGCTTTCGCAGCCTCGGTATAGCCTGTTCATGGAAAGGTACGATGCGCCATTATGCCACCGCAGCGACGGTTAGAATTCTCGAGGAAGGATCGGTGGAGGTGAACTGCAGCAATGTTGACATGGGACAGGGTTCGGCCACGATCTATTCTCAGATCGCCGCGCACGAGTTGGGTGTTCCTGTGGAGCGGGTTGAGGTGCGCCATCCTGATACGTTCATAACCCCATATGATCGCACGACGAGCGCCAGCCGGGGCACGTTCCATGGCGGCACTGCGGTGATGAAAGCGGCCAGAGACGCGTGGCAGCAGATAGCGACTTATGCGGCGAAGGTATTCCGGTGCGATCCGCAAGACGTAAAAGCAAATAATGGATTCATCGTTGATCCCGAGACAGGTCATACCTATTCTTTCGGTGAAATCATCAACAAGGCTGTCCCGGGAGGAATAGACGTCATCGGTCATGGCGATTCTTACATGGAAGGGGGTACGGGACTCGACAGAGAAACAGGGCAGGGGAGCAACCCCACGAGTTTCTGGATGTACGCTGCCCAGATAGCCGAGGTGGAGGTTGACACACGCACCGGACGGATCAAAGTCAACAAGATCTTCGCTGTGAGCGATGTGGGACGAGCGATCAACAGACTGAACTGCGTTGAACAGATTCGCGGCGGCGTCACCATGGGCCTTGGCATTGCTCTTTCCGAAGAGCTCAAATTTGATAACGCGGGGCGGATACTCAATAGCAATCTTCACGATTACAAAATCCCTACATGCCCGGATGCTCCTCCGATAGACGCGATTATTGTTGAAGTTCCTCACCCCCTGGGTCCCTACGGGGCGAAAGGACTGGGGGAAGCGCCGGTGGGCCCGGTTGCTCCTGCTGTGGCGGCGGCGCTGGCTGATGCGGCTGGAGTATGGGTAACGAAATTGCCCATGACACCGGAGCGCGTGCTGGATGCCCTGAGAAAGGGAGGAAGATAGGATGGCGCATCTGACGCCGTTTGAGTACGCACGTCCCGGCTCCCTGGAGGAATTGCAGGAACTCCTTGCCAGCCGGGCCGGAGTCACCCCTTTTTACCTGGCCGGCGGTACCGACCTGATGGTGGCGATGCGGTCGGGGAAATACAGTCCGGAACTGGTGGTTGATCTGAAGCACCTTGCCGGCCTCGGGGGAGTTAACCCAGGGAAAGACGGTACCCTGCGGATAGGCGCCCTGACCACAATACACGCCGTGGAAGAGCACGAGTTGATCCGCAGCAGGTTTACTGCGCTTCACGAAGGGGCGCGCAGCCTCGGTTCCTTTCAGGTTCGAAACCGGGCTACTCTCGGTGGAAATCTTGCCAACGGCTCACCGACAGCGGACATGGCGATTCCTCTAATGGCCTTCAATGCGGAGATCCTGACCTGGAGTTCCAAAGGGGAGCGAAGAATGTCTGCCGCTTCTTTCTGGATGGGAGCGGGAAAGACAGCACTGCAGCAAGGAGAGATAATCACCGGCATCGAACTGCTCCTCGATGAGGGGCTGAGATCGGCTTACGAGAAACTGGGACCCCGCAATGCCATGGATATCGCAATCGCCAGTGCGGCGGTTGTTCTGAGACTCGACTCAGGCAGTATCCGTGAAGTGCGGATTGCGTTGGGAGGAGCGTGTCCCACGCCGATACGCGCTCACTCAGCTGAAAAGTATCTGGAAGGACACCGGGCTGATCCTGAGCATATCTCACAAGCCGGAAAGTTGGCGGCGGACGAGAGTAACCCCCGCAGCAGCACGAGGGCAAGTAGAGAATACCGATTGGCAGTGATACCTGTCCTGGTGGAACGGGCCTTAAGACATTGCCTCAGGCGCCAGGGAATTATAGACGAAATCAACGGACAACTATGAGAGACGTTGAACTAATAATTAACCGAAAGATAATTAAAGATACTATAAGAGATGATTTGACACTTGTAGCTTATCTGAGAGACACGTTAGGTCTGAAGGGAACCAAGAATGGTTGCGGGGCAGGGGACTGCGGGGCCTGCACAGTCCTGCTTGACGGAAGACCGGTCAATTCCTGCCTGGTCTTCGCTGTCGAGGCGGATGGTCGACAGGTGGTCACAATCGAGGGCTTGAGCAAGGAAGGGGAACTCTCGGACCTGCAGCGGGCTTTCATAGACCACGGCGCAGTGCAATGCGGTTACTGTACGCCAGGTATGATCCTTACCGCCGAGGGGCTTCTTGCGGAGAAGCCCAATCTCTCGGGGGATGAGGTGAGGAGGGCGTTAGCCGGTAACTTGTGCCGCTGCACCGGCTACGACAGCATTGTGTCTGCCGTTCTTGATGTTGCCGCAAAGAGGAAGAGACGACTGTGACATGAACTTGAGACGAACAGGAAACCTGCGAGCAGACTTCCGAATCATCCCTATTCACTAAGATCGCTGCGGCATGCATCTGGACACGTAGTCCCCGCGTATTCTTCTGGCGCATATCTTTCACGTATTTTTCTCATTGACAACGTAAATTCGCCGAAGTACAATTTGGACTGTTGGGCGAATGGTTGAACATATGACAATTCCTCCTCCCCTTCTTGCCCGCCTCAATAAAGAGAAGCTCAACGAGAAGATTGTAACGCGCATCAAAGAGCTCATTTTTGCCAACGAGCTCAAGACAGGCGACAAGCTCCCTTCTGAACGGGAATTGATGGAACAGACAGGCGTCAGCCGTGCGGTGGTGAGAGAAGCGCTGAGGTCGCTTGAGCAGTCCGGGCTGGTCGAGATCAGACAGGGGGCGACCGGAGGGGCATTTGTTGTTTCAAACCTCGAAAAGCCGATCTTCAACTCGGCATATGACCTTTACAGCCATGGCAACCTGACACTGGCACATTTCGTCGAAGTGAGAAAGGCGATCGAATTCGTGTGTGTACGCGCGGCTGCGGCCAAAGCGTCGTCGGCTGATATTTCGAGGTTGAACGACCTCAACAGTGCGTACCTCAAGGATATAGACGACGATTTGAAGCATCGTGAGCACGCTGAGGCTTTTCATGTGGCCGTAGCTGAAATATCCGGCAATCATCTGAGCAAGCTACTGGTTTCGGCGCTGTTCCGCTTGCTTGACGCGCTGCGTCCGCACAGCGTTCAGACAAGGAAATTCAAATATGAGACATATACGCTTCATAAGGGAATAATAGAGGCCATTAAGCGGAAAGATATCGCACTCTGCGAGAGCCTTATGACGAGGGATATTGAACGCACGGGCACGCTGGAACGTTCGAAAGTCCGTCACGCCGGAGCGCAACCGGGCCGGAGAGGCAAAGACTTCTCCCGGAAGTAGTTTCGTCCTTATCCCACATTGAACAGGATCCTGGGGTAGCGTTAGTGAAATCATAATGGAGGAATTGCCATGAAACCAACAGCAGCACCGAGAGAAACTGAGGAACTGTCGGAATCCCCAAAACCGGTCTCGCTTGCCAAGTCTTACTACGTCTTGATTCTTCTGACCCTCGTCTGGTCATGCGCCTACATCGATCGCAACATCGTCAACGTGGTTCTGGAGCCGATCAAAAAGGAGTTTGGAGTTTCGGACACTCTGATGGGCCTGATGGTCGGTTTCGGTTTCGTCCTCATCTATGCAATTCTCGCCATGCCGGTCGCGCGTCTGGCGGATCGCAAGGGACGCCTGCCCATTATCTGCATAGGCGTCGCCTTCTGGAGCGTCCTCACGGCCATGGGTGCTTTTGCACAGACCGTGTATCAGCTGCTGTTTACCCGCATAGGCGTGGGCGTTGGTGAATCGACTGCGAGCGCTCCCGGCAACTCACTTGTTTCCGACTACTTTCCCAAAGATAAACGTCCTATGGCAATGGCAATACTCTCCATGTCACCCTTTGTGGGCGTTTACGGCGGGTTCCTGATCGGCGGTCTGGCAGCCACGTATTGGGGTTGGAGAACAGCCTTCATTTTTGCCGGAATACCAGGGATCATCATTGCAGCCCTCCTTCGCTTCACGGTCAAGGAACCAGCGCGCGGAATTCTCGACGGGAAGAAAGCTGACACCAGGGTTTACAGCTTAGGCGAGACCCTCCGTTATTTCGTGGGCAATAAAACATATCTTTTTGCGGTGATCGGCTTTTCAATCACCAGCTTTGTCGATTTCGGCATAACGGCGTGGTTCGCGTCCTTCCTGATGAGAGTTCATCATTTCACGATATTACAGGCCGGGACCGTGGGGGGTACTATCAAGTCCATAGCGGGCGTGGCAGGAGTGCTCCTTGGCGGTGCCGTGGTGAATTATCTCGGCAAGAAGAGTGACACGTATAAGATTCTCACTCCGGGGATCACCTCGCTTCTGGCCGGTCCCTTCCTGGCGTTCTTCTATCTCGGACCAATGCCCTTGGCATGGATCGGGCCTGTGGCGGGAGTCATCTGCACGGGATTCCGCATGGGCCCTGTGCTGGGCCTGGTCCAGACGGTTGTCAAGGTGCGCATGCGGGCTTTCGCTGCTGCAGTAATATTTATGATCGGCAATCTGTTCGGCTACGGCGTGGGCCCGTTGTTCGTGGGCATGTGTAACGACTATCTCAAACCGACCTACGGGCCGCTGGCAATTCGCTACTCCTTGATCAGCATGCCGATCATGACGATGCTGGGCGCACTCTTCTTCCTCTGGGCTGCGCGCTACGTCAAACGGGATATTCAACGGTGCCAGGTTGAGGAGTAAGAAAAGGACCGGCAGGCAGCCAAGCAGCGACTACGACAAAAGAGCATAGCGGCAAGAAGGAGTCTTTAATGATGGACACGAGAACGTATCTGGAAGGCGCAGTTCCTTATCCTGACGACATAATCAAAGAGTATACGTCCAAAGGCTGGTGGCTTGGCTTGACCTACGGCGACATACTCGATCGCGCAGTCCGATCCTATCCTGATAAAGTAGCCGTAATCGACAACAGGACACGTCTCACGTACACACAGCTCAAGGAGAAAGTTGACCGTCTGGCAATCGCAATGCTTGAACTGGGTCTCAAGAAATATGACCGGATTGTTTTCCAACTGCCGAACAGACATGAGTTCCTGATTGGATTCTACGCCGCGCAGCGGATTGGGGCCGTTCCTGTCATTACCGTGGCCCGTCAGGAATACCAGGAAATGTCCCATTTTTTCAGGTTGACTGAGGCAGCCGCCTGGATTGTGCCGCTTCAGGACGGTAAACGCGACTATGCACCTCTTATCACCCGGATTCGCGCAGAGGCAAAAAGCCTGAAGTACGTCATTACGCCCGATGATGGGCCCCTGGTTGCTGACGGACTTTTCTCCCTGCAAAAGCTCATCGATCGGGTCGACATGAGCAGGTACCCCGATGACTACCTTGTCCCCTTTCGACCTGACCCTAACGATGTGGGCGTCATTTTTACCACCGGAGGCACCACCGGCCTTCCGAAGGGCGTGCCCCGCACTCACAATAGTTTTCTCTCCAACGTTCGCTACACCGGTGACCACACGAAGCCCGAACATGTGCGCGCACAGGTCACGCCTATCGGGCACACCATGGCCCACCAGGGAGCCGTGGGCGCAGCGATTTTTTATGGGACCACGCTCGTTCTGATAGAGGTGCCCAGGGCAAAGGAGGTTCTCGAAGCGATCCACACGCATCGGATCACGGATATCTCGTTTGTGCCCACGCTTCTTGAGGATATCCTGAACCATCCCGATCTGGACAGGTATGACCTCACCTGTGTCAAGTATTCGAGAACCGCAGGAGCAGCGCTTCGGCCGGAGACAGCAGATCGTGCGAGGAGGCTGCTGGCCACGTGGGGCGGAGTATTCGGGGGCGGGAACTTCGGCTCGACGGAGGGGCCCAACACGCGGGAACGGCCGGGCGCCGGTCCAACGCCTCGGGGGTCTATCGGCCAGCCGGGCGTCGACGGCGATCATTGGAAGGTAGTTGATGAAGAAGAGCGAGAGCTCCCGCCAAACACCGAAGGAGAACTCGTTGCCAAGGGTCCCGCAGTCTTTACCGGCTACTACAAGTCGGAGGCGGAGAATCAGACCATCTTCACCCGGGACGGCTATTACAAGATGGGGGACCTCGGGAAGATAGACGAGCAGGGTTTTATATTTATCACCGGCCGCAAGAAGGACATCATCCAAAGGGGCGGTGAAGGCATCATCCCCAAGCAGATCGAGGATCTTCTCGATCGACTGCCAGGTGTGGAGAAATCTGCGGTTGTCGCCATGCCTGATGTTCGGCTCGGCGAGAAGGCCTGTGCCTACGTGGTCGTGAGAAACGGTCAGTCGCTAACGTTTGATGCGATGGTTGCCGGACTGAAAGAGATGGGGGCTGGAGTTCTTCTCCTGCCGGAGAGGCTCGAGATCGTGAATAAATTGCCGAAGACGAGTGTGGGTAAAATAGACAAGAAAGCGCTGCAGAAGGATATCAGGGAAAAGATCGAACATGAAAGCGCAGCAAAATGATCGACCGCTTCGCTAGGAAGATATAGGAAGATGAAAGGCTAAGGTGGAACAAAAATTCATGATGGAAATTCGGATTCAAGATGGAGACCGAGGCGCGCCGAGGCTGGGGCTGCGAAGGCGCACTGTAGTTCGTCGATGCAGAACCGGACGAAGGGCAACGAAGGTATACGCTTGAAGACAAATTTCCACAGGAGGAATTATGAAACTAGGCCGATTTATCATTGATACCCATGTCCACGCGCAGAGGCACGCAGCGGGTAAGAAACTGAAAGAGGTCAGCGCTGAGGAATCAAAAAAAGCTAATTATCAGGACCTTTCGCACGTCATGCGCAATCTGACCACGTATGATAATTCAGAGCGCCTGCTCTACGACATGAAGTGCTATGACGTGGACATGTGCATTCTCTGTTCGGCATTCGGCATGAACAACGAAATCAACGTGCAGCTGGTGGAGAAATACCCTGATAAGTTCAAGGCGCTGTGCTGCGCGAAAGAGACAGCTGACAAAGCGCGTGCAGGGGAGATTGAGTGGACCATCGAGGCTGCCTGTGCCGAGCTGGACCGGCTGCTCTCCACAGGCAAGTTCATAGGCATCGGCGAGGGAGCACCGGGCAATCCATTGCACATGCAAACCAGAAAGACGCTCGCCCAGTCAGAGCGAATGGACCAGTTGCGGAAGGTGATGGATGTTGCGCGGAAACATAAAGTGCCTGCCCGTTTTCATACCGGTTCGCCGGGCATGTATCCGATCCCTTATACCTACTGGCCGGAAAACTGGCATCCCTACTGGATTCATGACCTTGCCACCGAGTATCCCGATGTGACCATCATTTTCGAACATGGCGGCATGCAGGGCGGTAACCAGGAAGATCTTGTGGATCAGTGCGTTCAGGTGGCATCCAACCACGATAATGTCTACCTTGAGACGGGCATCTACTGGACCGAGCTCTACTACAAGGCTCTGAGGAACCCGAACGTGGGGCCTGAGAAACTGATATGGGGAACCGACTGGGGAGCGAGCCAGCCGCTCCAGACGCATCTCGGCGCATATCCTCAGACCTACGTGATGCAGGTGCGCAAAGAGGGAATCGTGACGCATCAGGTCGACATCATGGGTTGGAGCCTCAAGCAGGTCGCGCGTCTCAACATCTCGCAGGACGATCTCAACCTGATCCTGGGAGGCAACGCGATAAGAATCTACAACATAGGATTTCCGTTAACCAGGATGTTCAAAAAGGTCGGCTGAGGTATTCCCAGGAACTATCCCCAGCTGTTCCATTTTTCGTGAAAAGCCGTGGGTGTCGGCCAGTGTGTGCACATACGTCCCGTCCGGCCGCTTATAGCTGATCAGTCCGCCTCCATCAATTCGAGCCACAACCACGGTGTCCCTCGCGGCCTTGACCTTGAACTCCGTCAACTGCGACGCGTGTCCGAGGATGACTTCCGGGGAAATGTCGGACCTGCCGCCGACGAGTACGAATCTGCCGGGACAATTGCGAATTGGTTTCCAATCCCAATTTGCCATGAGTTCATCAAAGGTTATTCTTCCGGGGCCTTCGCTCATAGCAGTACAGATTCGGTTGAGTCTTTTCCTTGGGCAGACTCACCCGTCATCCTCCTATTTTGGGGTGAATTGGGACAGGTCGTAGATTCCCAGGCTCTTTTCGATGGATGCGACCCGATCCACCATGTCTTCAAAACCGTTGTCGCCGAACAGCTCATGTTCCTTGTCTTCGAAGGCATCCCCGAGGTTATCATACTCCACAGCCGGCAAGAGCTCGTGAAATGCGGGGAAGAGGACCGTGTCCTCACGTGCGGCATGGGGCTCATACATGCGGATGAATGCGGAGAGGGAACTGGTAAGCGTCTGTTTGTCTGTTGCGTTATTGAGAGATCGGGTGTTCGAAAGCTGCAGTGTGGCATCTGTTAATCTTCTGCCCGCCTGGTGCTGTTGCAAGAGTACGTTCACAAGGTCAAGCAGTTTCCCGGCTTTCTTGAATCTTGGGAATAGATATTCCTCCTCCAATTTCTCATGATAATCTTCAACGAAAGAGCGGACGATTCTGCTCGATTCGGTCAATGTCTCGATCTGTGTGTAGCGCTTGGTTGCCAATCGCTTGATCCATTCGTGATAGATGAGGAGAATCCTCCTCAGTGCGCCATGCTCACGCATCAGGTCCTCTGCGGGGGAGACCTCCACATCCTGCTTTTCCGTCTCTTTTGTTTGAGCCAATAAGTTACCGGCGTCCGCGAGCCCGAGCATACCGGCTGCCCCGCCGAGCCGAAGGATGAATCCTCTTCGTGTTACATTGTTCAATGCGCACCTCCTCGGGACTTGCTCATGTAAGGTTCGCGAGATTGCCCCGCTACCTTCGGGTCGTCACATTCGCCGGTAAGAGAAAGTAAAATCTTTCATTCCAATGATCGAACCTCCGCGAACGGAGGGCTGTACCAGTCTTAGCGTAATCACTGCCTCACCTTCTTTCAATTGCCGTTTCCTGACGCGGCTACGCTGGCTTGGATGTGAAAGTTGCTTCTCCAAAAGTGCGGAGAGTAGGAGTCGGAAGGCTCGATCAACCGTGAGGAAGGCTTTGAGGGCTGTTGTGGTGTTGCAATAGTGCTTTTTTGAAAGTCTCAGGTATGGGAACGGGTGCGCGACCGGTGAGGTCAAAGCCCACCACCCCGCACTCTGCGAGTGCGATTGTTTCGCCCGAGCGAATCATGCGGTGAAATACCCTGAAGCCCGAGAAACTGACCTCGTCCACGTGGCTTTCGATCGCGAGGGGTTCGAACAGAAATGCTTCGCGCATGTAATTGATTATGGTATCTTCCGCTATTATCCCTGTCCTTCCGTCGCCCAGATCAAACTCGTGAAGGCTCAGTGCGTGAAGGAGATGCACAACCGCTTCATGCATCAGCTGTACGATTGCGTCGGCGCCCAGGTGACGTCTGGAACTGAGGTCTCTCGACTGGACGCAAAATTGATATGTAAATTCATAACGGGGCTGCTCACGCAGTTTTGTTCGTGGCATCGGCCTTATCCCCCGCAATTCTGGCATGGGCTGTGTGGGAAGTCAAGGCAGACAGCGCAGCCTTTGCGGGCACGTTAAACGATTTAGTACTTGACTAGAAACAATTTTGGTCTATATAAGGAACATAGAGGAGAAACCTAATTGAGGCATGCCATCCAGGGAGGTGGGTATGGCTGGCGATAACAAAACTCCCCTGATACCCGTTTCTGCTGTGCTGGTCATATTGGCCGCTCTTGGCGTGACGATGTTTGTCCAACCCTTCAAAGGGGGCCGACCCTTTGTATCTGAATACCGTGAGTCTTATGAACGCGTGAACGCGAGGCTCTGGCAGGATCCTTTTCAGGCTGTTGTCGACAGCATGAAGGAAGAGCAGGCTCCCGAAGACGTCGGGCAGTTGAGTATTGACGACACTGTCCTCAATCCACGAGAACAAAGATCTTTTAGAAGCAGCTATCTGAGCGGCATACGGGGCAAAGACATGGTTACGGTGTTGGCGGTTATGGTTCCGGGTAATCCTTACTTCGAAGGCACGGAAACGAGAATGCGCTATCGCTATGCGCTTCTCTCAGGGCTCAAGAGGGTGGGGTATGTCAGTGAGGATGCTGAGCATATTGAATTTATAAGGATTGGATCTCGTAACAAGAAGATCACTCTCTCCAACATCATACCTGTAGAATGGTTGTCGCATGAGAACGATAATGATGAAGTTCTTGTGCTGTGGATAAATGACGATGTCTTTGAGCGGATCCCCCTTTCAAAACTGGCCCGGGTAATTGCCTACATAAAGGGAACTGAGAATTTGCAGAATACAAAGGTCGAGGTCAATATCATCGGACCAGCCATATCGGGCACGCTGAAGGACATGGTTAAGGAGGTTGATAGGCGTCAGTCGCGAGAAGGACTAAGGCCTCTTAAAGGTGTGCGCATTTTCTCACCATGGGCAACTGTTGGCAGCGTGCTCCTGGTCAAACGAGTTCCAGGCGAAATAAAAACCGAAGACGACGCCTTGGGGGACATCAAGAAGCACTTTTGGTATCAGGGGATCACGCTGGTCCGTACCATAGGACCTGATCAAGCTCTTGTGGATCAACTGGTGAGTGAACTCCAAAATAGGAAGGTTGATCTTCGCGACGATAAGAATCATCTTCTCCTGGTGGCCGAGTGGGATACCTTCTATGCCCGCTCGTTCAGAAACCTGTTCGTTGAGGCTCTTAAGGATAGGGGAGCCCGTGAAGAAAGGGCTGACCCACGGATTCATTTTATAAGCTATTTGCGCGGCCTAGATGGCAGCCTGCCTGGAGAAAAAGGCGATAGTGACAAGAAGGACCCAAAGGCCGATGCCAAGAGCGACCCTTTGAGCGATGTGAAGAAGCTGGAACAGCCCATCGGAAAGAGCCAGTATGACTACCTGCGGCGACTCGCGGATGCGACCTATAACCTCAATCAAGAACTGCGAGCCAAAGAAACCAAGGGAAGAATTGCGGCAGTTGGAGTTATGGGCAGCGACTTTTACGACAAGTACCTGGTGCTCCAGGCCCTTCGTCAGGAGTTCCCCGACCTCATATTCTTTACTACAGATCTTGATGCGAGATTTCTACATCCTGACAATATCAAATGGACCCGCAACGTAATCGTCGCGTCGAACTTCGACCTCGCTCTGAGAGGGGACTTGCAGGGGGAGATTCCTCCTTTTCGAGACAACTACCAGACATCCGCGTTCCTGACGGTGCTGCGCGTTTTCGCGGACAAATGGTCGACCTTCAGAGAAAACGAGCAAGCTTTTCTTGAAGGATTTGTCGAAGAAGCCCCTAACGAAGCCTGGTCGAAGCCCATCATCTTTGAAATCGGACGTTACAAGGCGGTCCGGCTGACGGATACCTCCGGTACGGTGCATCCGCAGAAAGTAAATCGCGAGTACGACATTTGGTTTTCAGGAAAAAAGGCGTTTATCATCCCCTTGGGACTTGCCATCATCGCCTTTGTAAGCATCCCGTTCAGCAGTCTCACTAAAAGGCTTTTTCATGTGGAGCCAAGGTACCTGCTGGTGGCTT
>DATKNH010000149.1 GCA_035541455.1 Syntrophorhabdales bacterium | reverse complement strand
AAGGAACGAAGAGAAGACCGCCAGGTGAGCAGAACCCTGATCGCCCTGCAGAAGGATGTCGTCCGGACCCGCAACCGCATCCGCAAGTTCCTCCAGTTCCACGGCATCGAGGTTGCCTTTCCCGACCGGTGGGGAAGAGAGGAATTCCGTGCTCTCAAACAGCTTGAGCTCTCAGAACCCTTACGGTTAAGTCTCGACATCTTCCTTACCCAGTTGGAAGAACTGTGGGCCCACCAGGTTGCGCTCAGAGCTGCCCTGAAAAAGCTCTGCAGGAAGGAGCGCTACCACAAGGCCTTCACCATCGCCCGCAGCCTCCCGGGGATCGGCTGGTTCACGGCCATCCGCCTCGTCCTCGAACGGGGAGAGGACCTCACCCGGTTCGGAAGCGGCAAGAAGATTGCGAGCTTCGTCGGGCTCACCATGAGGGAAGACTCTACCGGAGAGACCGAACGTAAGGGGCGCATCACCGGTATGGGGTCCGGCTTCATCCGCTCGACCCTCGTCGAGAACTCCTGGATGTCCATCACCAAAGATCCGGTGCTCCTCGCCAAGTTCACCAGGGTATGGCATGCGAGCGGCAGCAGAAAAAAAGCAATCGTCGCGGTGGCGCGGATGCTGATCATACGGTACCGGGCCTGCCGTATCTCTGGCACGCCCTACGTGATCGGTGTCGCTGCGTGATACATATGGAGTACTAACGGTGTGCAGAGTTGCGTGTTATATTCATTAATGCATACCGGTGCAGAGCGTGTGTCCTGATGCAGGTGGTTACGTGATCGGAGTCGATGAAGGGTACCAAGAGGAGATAAGGGTCTTGAAGTCACCATGCGGAACTAACCGTGTACAACGCAGTACTTCCTGTGGCGCAGGCCTCGGATTTCAGATTGTTGACATCGGTTCCTTCTTTCCGCAGGTAGATACGTGTGGCGAGACCACGAATAGTAGGTTGTAAAGAACCTTTTCTTCTCTTGGCCTGGGCGTCGCACTTCGGCCACGGACGCACCCTGAAGGCGTCATTGGCCTCGTGCGCCACGAGGGGTGCACAAACGATGATTCGAAGCGTTCATCACACGGGAGTGAGAGCTATGACCTGACGACAGGAACAAAAGAGAAAGCGGGTAGAAAAAACCTGCGCAGTCTTGACTTTTATCATAGTAGGAAGTACTTCACACCCGTTCTACTTCCCCCTTTACTCTTGGCGATGAGCACTACTTTCTGCGGTCCCGATAGCCTCTTTATCTCCGCTTCCCTCTTGAAAGCCATAGAGGGCGTGGAGCAGGGTTCGACATAGACCAGTCGATAACGCACTCCAAGGTATTCGATATCAAGAACGGGGACGTCACTCGCTGAAGGCGTTACGACATAGTTTCAAGAATCTCAACGACAGTCTCGACAGTAGGCGTGCAGGTCTTCTCACGCAGTTCGTTCTCCTTGAAGATCTTCTGGCCTTCTTCAGTCATCAATTCACAGCCATTCAAAAGTTGTCGGCACATGCACGTCCCGTGCTTTGCAGCGAAACGGTCCATCAATTCCCTTGTTCTTGCGTACGTGAGTTGCGTGGCTGAAGTGTCATCGTTTTCACCCCTGCCGTGCCTTAGCCCGATCACAAGAATCCCGCCAGTCACCGAACCGCATACTTCCTGTTTCCGCCCCATACCTGCGCCTAAACCGCAACCTATTTTCAAAGCGGTTTCGCCTGACAACCCGCTTTCTGCACGGAAAGCGTAAAGTATGGATTGCGCTCAGTTATACCCACTCCGGAACTTTTCCGTAGCAATAGCCGCTTTAGCCGACATCGTTCCTCCTCTACGCTCGGTTCTTTTCTGCGATGCTTACTCAGCCACCCGAAACTCCTCCACCTTAAGTCTGCCCTCCCTCAGCAGCTTGCTCACGAAGAAGAGGACGCTCTGTTCGGACAGCTTCACCTTCTCGGCAATGGCAGCGGGCCGCATTTTTAGGTCTTTCTTGATACAGACAACAATTTCATCTTCTACGATCTTGGCCCACTCCTCAAAGACTGACCTTACTTCTGGAGTGGCGAAGGGCGCCATGTTCGCGGTTTCAGTGACGGGACCCGTCACCTGTTGTCCCATGCTCGTTCACATGTCCGGCATTCCGCCCCTTCCTGCTATCATCTCCTTCATCATACCTATGCGTTTGTCTTTCTCTTTCATGCGCTACGCTCCTTTGCTCTGTCGCAGTTCTTGGAGTTCGCTCCGCAATTCACGAATCTCCTTCCTGAGAGCACCTCTGTCGTCATCTTCCCGGTGAAAGCCGCACATGCCTCCGTGTCCCCTCATGAACCGAAAGCAGATAAGCATCATGACCATCATGAAGAGGAAACAGATGATCGGGAAGACAGGCCAAAATCCCCACATAAAAGGCGCAAAGTACCACCACATACTACTCACCTCCTTTCATCCATAGCTGCATAAAGCGCATCGGTGGAAACGTCCACCCTGTTTGTTTCCTGCTCCCCTTTACCTCTATCCCGGATAAGGCCTGCAGAAGGTCTATGAGACGCGGATCGGAAAGGCTGTAGTAGACGAGAGCAGCCTTTCTTTCTGCCACAAGTACACCGCTCTCCCTGAGCGTCCTAAGGTGGTGCGAGACGAGAGGCTGAGAGAGTTGCGTCTCGCCGATGATGTCGCTCACGCACTTCTTCTCTTTGCCGATGATGAAGAGAATCCTCAGGCGGTTTGGCTCACTCAGGAGGTTAAACAGTCGAGAAAGTACCTCTATACGATCCATATCAATATAGCCTTATATAAATGGTAGTTTATATTATAGCCGCACAAATGTCAAGGACAAAATGGGGGGTAAGAAAGCAAACCACCGCCCACTATTGCCACTTCTAATGAAGCGATCTAACTAGAGACAGAACCATGAGCATTGCAGGAAAAGCAAATAAGTCGTCGGGTACCGACTCCTCCTCCTCAGAAACTTCCGGCACCTGGCCTACAGCGCTGCCGCGGTTGTTGCCGGTTCTATGGCAACGGTGTAGCCCAGGTCATGCAGCCTCTTCTTCATGCTGCGTAGTATTCTGTCTTTGCACCGCTGCTCATAGTGCTGGACACCGAGATCAACATATTGCTTGCCCGTTGTCCATAGGGTATAGAAGATTCTCGCAAGCTGGTGGGCGGTGGCGGTGATGGCTTTGGGAGCACCCAGACGGGCACGGATGCGCCGATAAAACCCTCCGAGGCCACGTACTGTTGGCAAGCGACTGCGCTACCATACGAAGGCCTCACTATTGCCTTGAGATGACTTCCAAACAGTTTATTCCCGGCCCCCGTGCTGGCGCAGTAATTCTGCCACATCCTGGCGGCGCATATAGACCGCCCAGCGCAAAGGCGTATTGCCGGAATTGTCCTCGGCATTCACCTCAGCCTTGTGGGCCAGCAGCAAGGCTACCACGTCTTTGTGGCCCCGAGACGCCGCATCGTGCAAGGGTCTCGCACCCGTCCTGTCCTTGGCATTGACGTCGGCTTTGTTGGTCAGCAGCAAGGCTACCACGTCTTTGTACCCCCACTTCGCCGCCAAATGCAACGGCGTCTCACCATTGTCCTTGGCATTGACGTCGGCTTTGTGGGCCAGCAGCAAGGCTACCACCTCTTTGCGGTCCTCCAGCACCGCCAAATGCAACGGCGTAAAGCCCAACTCGTTCACAGCATCAACCTCGGCCTTGTTGGCCAGCAGGAATTCCGCCACGTCCTTGTGACCCCCATGGGCAGCCCAGTGCAAAGGCGTGTTGCCGTTGTCGTCTGTACTGAAAACTAGACCGGGATTCCCTTTGAGCAGCGTCTTGACCTTTGTTACGTCGCCACTCTTAACCGCGTCATGCACAAGCCCGCACAAAGCGGGATTGCACCACGTCAGCGTGATCAGGATGAGCAGCATGACGACAGCGCCGAGACGATTTGGGGTGTGAAGGGATCGGCTAAAGTACGTTTTACTCATGGTTCCTCCGATTGCCATTTTAGGGCCGCTCATCCCGGTGGTCCGGCTTTCTACACTTACAGGATGTTTTTATTTTAGAAAAAAATATCACTGAGTTCAAATTGACAAGCTTGCCCGGTCTTGCAGAAGGCATCGAGAAGAAGGATGCGGGATAAGAGGCAGGGTCAAGTGGCTCTGCCTTTTTTATCTTCTGATCTTACTACCCATTGCCACCCCTAATCTATGACTCGGCTCTCAAATCCTATTCCAACAGTTACAGGAGCAGCCGATACTTTGCTTCACCCTTGATCCCGGTCACCGTCGGCCCTCGAAGCCCGGGCTCGTTCTTCGGTACGCCCCCTCATCCTTGCCCTGCGACCAGACTTTTAGCGGGAAAGAGTCTGGGATACAGAATAGTGACGAGGACGACTACAAGCGCATAGCAAGCTACGGCGGGCAGTGCATCGTTACGGTGCAGAGACTGCCCCGTCAGCAGTAGAGCCAACCCCACGAACCTGTTCGCGTTGCAGATGGCCAGGGTGCGTTTCGTTGCCTCATCGGCGCGTACCAGCAGCCGGACCGCAGCGACGCATGCGATCGCCAGCAGCAGGGCTGCGAAGGGAAGCCACACGGTGACGCCCAGCAGCGACGGCGCAAGCTTGATCAGCACCAAAAGGATGACCACCAGGAGCGCCACATTTCCCACCACGTTCAGCGCGGGGGCCAGCTTCTTCGACCTTTCGGGCGCGACACGTATCAAGAGCATGCCCAGCAGCACCGGCAAAAACTGCTTCGCGGCAATCTGCTCGATAAGCAGGAGCGGAGAGATCCAGATGTCGCGGTTGTAGAGCTTCCCGGTAAGGAACACAACCAAGGGAATCATCACGGGTGTGAGGCAGGCGCCCCAGACCTGGTAGCTTGCCGCCAGGTGCATGTCGAAACCGCGCCGGGCAATCTTGCGGCTCACCAGTGGAGCGCCGGGTACGACCGCCACCATGAACAGCCCAATCGCCTCGGCCGGCCCCAGCGGCATCAAGCGGTGGAGCAGCAGCACGAATACCGGCGGCACGATGAAGGTAGCCAGCAAGAGGCGAAGCCACGCTGACCACGTCAAGCGCTTCCATTGGGCCACGAACTCCGGGAGTTGAAGGCTCATGCCAATCGATACCATCAGCACGAACACCGGCAGTGCAAATAGATATTTCATATGAAACCCTGGAGTGCGTTCATTGGTATTTTACATCACGCGTGTGTCCTTGCCGTTCATTTCATACATTTGACGTCCATATCTGGTAGAAAACCTGTGGGACTATGCAGAGAATATCCGCCAGGGGATGCTGTCTATAGGACTTTGTCCAAACACGGACAAAGGACCGCTGGCTATGTTCAAACCGCGCGGATTATTCCTGTACTTGATGCTAATCATACAGGCGCGCGATTACAAGATAGGATTGACTGGGTCCATACACTCCATTTCTGGTGGTACTCGTGTATTGCAAGCAAAATTTGAAAATACTTGCTTCCGGTCAACCATATTTATTTCCTCCTCTCCGGATCAAAAGGTTTTTGATGTACCAACATCGAAAACATTACTCTGATTAGTTTGTGCGCAGTGGCCAGCACCGCTTTCTTGTAGATGAGTCCTTCTTCTTTTCTCTTGAAGTAGTACGCGCGAAACATAGGATCGGCAATGATCACCTTCGTTGTCATCAGCCAGATGACTCTGCGGACATGACGATTTCCTCGCTTGCTGATCTTGCTCTGGCCCTTGTACTTGCCTGATTCGTACGTGGTCGGATCGAGCCCTGCAGCAGCGATCAGCTTTCTATCATGCTCGAAGGCCTTGATGTCTCCTCCCATCTCGATCAGGAAGTTGAGCGCGGTCTTCTCGCCGATACCCCGCATCGAGGTTCAGGTTCAGGCCAAAACCATCGAAACCCTGAGTGGCATTTGGATTGAAGAGTACGGCCCAATCATCAAACTCCTCTCGGAGCACGACATAAGGATTGCGTATGGGTTTATCACCGTTTTTCACGATAGTGCCTCGCGATTCCCAACGGTCATGGCCCACACGGAAGCGCACCTGTCCGAGGACATGGAAAGGTTTCTGCAACTTAAATGCCAGGGAGCCGCTATCCGGAGGGAGGGCGGTGAAACGCAAAGATAGTTGATTACCGTTCGCAATGTGGCGTTACTGAAGGAAATTAGAAGTTCACCATTGCATCGGGAAGGAATTTTTTCTATCACCCTTCATGAAGATTGCTTTTCAACCGGAGGAATGCCTGGACGAACCCTCGGCTTGCGATGATATTGGGGACACAGATCTGATGAACCCGGAATAAAACTGCGACACACCTCCGTCCGCGTTTCGTAGATTTCGCAGGAGGCAGATGACCCGCACCACTTGAGATAAACACAGCTCATCAGACAGGTCGTTATTCTTGACCCGAACTTATTGATCATCGCATTGCGCGACCACCTCACGTCATTATCACGCACGTGGGCGATAATATCATGGCGCACCTCTTTCTCCCATCGCTGGATATCCGCAAGGGAGACATAGGCGGCCATGTCCAGTTGGCAGCAGTTGCCGCACCGACGGCAGGTACTCTCTCTATTCGTTTCACTGCTCATCATGCGATCTCAAGCAGAATTTCGTTCTTTCTCTCGTGGGAGAGTCTGGCTTCCTGACTGCTTGCTCCCAGATAGTCGCTTCACCTTCTGATACCCAGAAGTCGAGCTCCATTACCTCCCAGCATCGCATCGATATCTTCGCCCGGCAAGCCGAGCTTTCGTATATCACTAATATACTGCCTCGCACCTTGTGCATCATTATCGTAGTTGAAGGGCCAATCTGTGCCGAAGAGCATCTTTTTTGGACTGATGTTCGTAAGGGCACACGTCACCGTGTCCATCCCCTGCTCGCGGCCCGCCATGTTGAAGTAAAGCTTCTCGAAATAATGTCTCCACGGTTTAGTAATCAAAGGTTTGTCGGGATAGAAGTCCTGCCAGCCGGCTCCCACGTAACTGAGGTAGGCGTCAAACCGCTCAAGCACCGCTGAGACACCTCCGCCGAAATGATTGACGATGAAGATGAGGTCGGGGAATTCTTCAAGTACACCCCCGAGACAGATCCGCATGGTGGCGGCGCACATATCAAATTCGCGCGCAAGGACATAATGTAGAGCGTAGGAAGCTCTAAGACCGTCGAATCCCGGCGGGTTCGCCTCGATGTGGACGTCAATGGGTATCTTCAACTCCGAGGCCTTCTCATAAAACGGCCAGTAGACCTTGTCATCCAGATAGTGCCCACCGCTTCTGGACATCACGTGCACACCTTTCAGGCCGAGACCGCTTACTGCCCTCTCCAGTTCGTTGAGCGCCGGCCTTCCCCCAAGAGGAGGGATCGAGGCGTACCCGACAAAGCGATCCGGGTATTCCTTTACAA
>DATKNH010000148.1 GCA_035541455.1 Syntrophorhabdales bacterium | reverse complement strand
CAGGGCCGCGCCTATAGCTGCAGGAAGGCCGAAGCCCATCGTCCCCAGGCCACCTGACGTCAAGAGCCTGCGCGGCTTTGTAAAGGGATACGCTTGAGCTATCCACATCTGGTGTTGCCCCACGTCTGTCGTCACAATGGTCTCATCCGGCAATGCGCGCGCAATGCTTCTCACCAGGTTGCGAGGCTTAAAAGGATCGCCCGATGACTCTTGCTTCACTGAGCACAGCTGCTTGAGTTGACCGATGCGTTCCATCCACTCAGGTCGCTCGTTCCTACGAATAATGGGCAACAAGGCTCGCAGCACCTCACCCGCATCCCCAACAATCGAGAGCTCGGCTCGCCTTATTTTGTTTATTTCCGCCTCGTCCACGTCAACGTGTATGATCGAGGCTTCCGTACAGAATTTGCGTGCATTACCAACAGCCCTGTCGTCGAAACGTGCGCCGAGCGCGAGGACAAGGTCTGCTTCATCCAGCGTAATGTTTGTGAAAGGTGCGCCGTGCATGCCGAGCATCCCGAGATAGAGCGGGTCATCCGGGGGAAACGCGCCAAGACCCATGAGCGTCAACGCGACAGGAATAGAGTTTTTCCTCGAAAGCGAGATCAGCTCTTCGTGGCATCCGGAACTGATAATACCACCCCCGGCATAGAACACGGGTCTTTTCGACTCCTCGATCATCAGGGCTGCACGTTCGATCAGAGAGGAGTCCGGGAGGGAAGGCCCTGAAAGCCTCACATCAGGCAGCTCACCCAACTCGATCTCCTCGATCTGAACGTCCTTGGGGACATCGATAAGGACCGGCCCGGGACGGCCCGATGCCGCGAGGGAGAAGGCTTCCGGTACTACCGAAAGAAGTTCTTCTGCGCTTTTGACCATGAAATTATGTTTGGTGATGTGCATGGTCATGCCGTAGGTATCAACCTCTTGAAAGGCATCAGTGCCGATCATACCTGACGGCACCTGCCCGGTAATAGCAATGAGCGGCACTGAATCGAGTTTCGCGTCAGCGATTGCGGTAAGCAGGTTCGTAGCCCCGGGGCCCGATGTAGCAAAGCATACCGCAGGCTTTCCCGTGGAGCGCGCCATGCCATGAGCAATAAAACCGGCGCCCTGTTCATGGCGTGCCAGCACATGGCGTATATTGCTTCCGTGGAGTGCACTATAGAGAGGGAGATTGGCTCCGCCGGGGATACCCGCAACAACCGTTACACCGTAGCGTTCCAGGAGTTTCACAATAATTTCCGCCCCACAGTACCCCATCACACACCTCCAATGGATTGTGCGCCTGGCTGGCGCACCCAAATAAAAAGCCCCTGCCGGTTCTGCACCGGCAGGGGCTTTAATGACACATGTCAGCCCTAGGGCGGCGCAGACCCGCTCGTCGAAAGTACAAGAACGACTACGAGAGAAAGGCTGATGTTGTTCAGCGCCACCTGGTTGATCACAAAATCCTCGCTAGATTGTTTATCGCACCGATAGTATACATGCATAAGAGCCCCGTCTGTCAACTGAATTCTTAGACATCAGACTTTAAAAATTAAACCCAAACAACTTCCCAGCCTCACGCCACATACTCTCGGCTTTGCGTCTCAAGTCTGAGGTCTGAGGTCCAGTGTCTCAAGTCTGAAGTCTGTCTTTTCCTATTCCACCCATCCCAGCAGTTCAAAAAGGTAGCCATCCGGAAAGGGGACATGGAGCGCCTGCTGAAAAAGAAGATAGATGAAAGCCCACAGGCCTACGGTCAGCAATATCGTGATCAGCCACTTTTCCCGGGACGCGAACTTCAGCTGAATAAAGCTGCAGAGCGCGCCACCTATGGGAAAACCGAGAATCCAGATGGCCAAGAAGTATGCGAGGATCCAGCCGAACATGCCGGCAGTGCGGCGGTTAGCAACATCTCTCGGCACCTCGGGTTCCTCATCCTCAGCAGCTTTCCCCAGTGGACGGCCTTGGGCCTTACCCAACATCTCTCTCCCGAACTGTGCAATCGCAAGCGCAAGAAGCGGGAACCCGATAGCCCAGGGAAAGAGCCCGGCTCTGAAATTAAATTTTCTGCTCTGAAAGAGTGCGAGTGCTAGAACAAAGATAAGGAAAAGAGCAAAAATCATTGACCATTTGTCGACCTTCTTCTTCTCCTTGACCGGCTCTGCAGTACTTTCGCCGCCTGAGCCCGCCATGCGCAACTTTCTTTTCTGCAACCTCCCCTTGATCGCCGGATAAAACGCACCGGCCAGGGTAAGACCTATGAGGACCATTACCGTAGGACGCCATATCCATGCGAGGCCATAGTTGCCGATAGACAGGAACAGCCTGCTTTCCGCGAGGCCGCCCAGGACAAGCCCGAGTATCAGGGGTGGCCGAGGCCACCGCAATTTCTCCAGCACCCAGCCGAACACACCGAAGATGAGCACCAGGATCAGATCAGGGAATGCATTCTTTTCAGCGAACGCGCCGAGGTAGATGAGCATAAGTATAAACGGAATAAGAAGACTCCCCCGTACCTGTGTCACTTTCACCAGCCACTTCAGGAAAAGGAAGATCATGCCCACGGTGATCAGGTTTGAGATGACCGTTATCCAGACAAAGGAGTAGGTGAGGCCGAGGTGTCCTCCCTTTGCTTCGGGGCGCAGCATATCAGGCCCCGGAACAACCCCGTGCATGATAAAAGCACCCATGAGAATCGCCATGAAGACGCTCGCGGGGATACCGAAGGAAACCGTTGTGATAAGGCTTCCTCCCAGCGTTGAGTTATTGGATGCACCCGGACCAAGGACTCCCTCTATAGCCCCCTTGCCAAAACGTTCCTGGTTGGGCGAGCTCTGCACTGCATGCGCGTAAGAGAGCCACTGCGTCGTGGCGCCTCCCATTCCTGGTATGATTGCGCAGAATGTGCCGATGGCCGCGCAACGGAGGACCAGGAAGACATGTCGGAACACGTCGCGCACACCGTCAAGCACCCCGCCCAATGATCCGGTCTTACCGCCGGAAATGCTCGAGCCCGACACGGCTAGATCGATAATTTCAGGGATGGCGAAGAATCCTATGGTAATGGGAACGAGTCCTATGCCATCCCAGAGAAATGTCTGACCGAACGTGAAGCGCTGAATACCAGAGACCGGGTCTAAACCCACTGTGGCAACAAAAAGACCGAGCCCCCCGCACAGCAGACCTTTTATTACGTCGGAGCCGGAAAGCGAGGCGACGAACGTGATGCCGAGAAGAGCGACCATGAAGAACTCAGGGCTTCCGAAGGAAAGCACAATAGGCCGCACAACAGGAACGGCGATCGCAAGCATGAATGCGCCAAAAATGGAGCCGATCAACGCTGCCATCAGCACTGCGCCCAGCGCGCGCCCGGCCTGTCCCTTCTTGGCCATGGGGTGACCGTCGACTATCGTGGCGGCTGTCGTTGGCTCACCCGGTATGCCGAAGAGCACTGACGTGATATCGCCCGTAGTATTGACGACGCACGCCATACCCAGCAGGAATGCAAAGGCTTCGACAGGAGTCATCTTCACAACAAAAGGCAGCATCAAGGCCATGGCCGTGGGACCTCCGAGCCCAGGCAATATGCCCACGGCAAACCCAATGGCGATGCCCAGCAGCATGAGGCTGAACGTCGTCATTGTGAATATCTGTGTTAAGCCAGCAAAGAAACACTGCGCTGTTTCGAGCATTACTTTACCCCCTGGATGAAGCGAAGAAGCGATGATGCGGAACTACAATAACTTCATCCGGTCACTTCTCGCACTTCTGCTTTACCGCTTCCTCGCTTCCTCGGTTCGTCGCTTCCACTCCTCTACTTAAAGAGAATGTCTTTCAGCTTTGCCTTTGTTGCAGCGTCAATTTTGGCTGAGTTGACTACTGCGTTCGCCATGTCTTCGCCGGAAGTATAGTCAAGTGTCATCTGCATCTTCTCGACCTCGGCCAGGAACTCCGCATCTTTCATCGTCTCCTGGAAAGCTTTGCGCAGTATGTCGACGCGCTCTTTCGGCGTTCCGGGCGGCACTGCAAAGGGTCTCGAATAGTCATTCGCGTAAACAGCCGCGATCTGGACGAGCTTTTTCTGCTCGTCGGTTTTTGCGAAGTCAACAATTTTAGGAACGTTCGGCAGTTCCTTGAGGGGTTTGGCTGTGCACTGGATGACAACAATCATGTCGCCAACTTCCAGGGCCCTTTTTCTGTTCGTCTTCACGTTGTCCCATGAAGGGGGTCCGCCTGCGAGTTCACCGCTGTCCGTCGCAATCAGTATGTCTGCGGTACCTTTGTAACCGGTGATTATCTGCGTGGGAAAACCGAGCACATCCTTCATCAAACGGTCCATATTATCCACGAAATTCCCCGGCACGAGGCCGCCAATCTTCACCGGGGTGGGCGAGGTCCGCCACTTTTCTGCCGAGGTGATGCCGCTCTTCTTGCCGAAGACAAACACGGCATTCTCTTTGTTGGCAGCGCCGATGTAAATAAACTTGTTTGGGTCAAAATCATATCCCGGCTGATCCATCATCTGCCCGAGGATAAGTCCGCCGTTGATGTGACCGAGGGTCAACCCGTCAGGCTTGGTCGCTTTGAAAAGCTGGTTAACCTGGATGAGGCCTCCTGCTCCTGTAATGTTCTCCACGATGACTGTGGGATTGCCTGGAATGTGTTTCCCCAGATGACGGGCAACCACTCGTGCCCAGAGATCGAAACCTCCTCCGGCTGAAAACCCTACGGTCACCCGCAAGGTCTTGCCCTGGTAAAACGGAGCCGCAGCGTCCGAAGTGGCGCACACAAATCCCAGCAGCACCACTGCTGCTACCAAAACCATGAGTCGCTTCATAACGTCCCTCCTCTATTAATTTGAGGTATTGTCAGAATCCGCTCTGGCTTCGCGTCTTCCATAAATCTTTCGACAATACCTACTTTACAAACTGGCCAGCGCAATTTGTCTGCACGCGCGCTCTCAATTCGGGTTTAAATCTGTACGTCTCAAAGGGGATCTCCCGGGTCGAATAACTGATCTCCCCGTCCTTTCCCTTCTCTGCGATTATCCACTTCAACCAATTCGAGTCATCGGGAGCAGGGAAATCCTCCCGGTAGAATATGTTTTCCCGCGTCTCTTTTCTCATCAACGCGGCTCTCAGCGTCATCTCCGCTGACAATATCATGGTCTGCGTCTCTCGCGCCTTGATGAGACCCCTCGTCCCTTGAGCCCTCAACTGAGAAAGCTGCCCTGATTTCAGCATTAACACCTCATCCAACGCGGCTTTCAGTTTCGACTCAGTCATGATGATGAGCACATCGGCAGGAAAAAGTATTTCCTGCAGTCTGCGCACCAACTCGTCAGGCTCAACGCCGGACCCCACCCGCAGCGGTTGAAAGAATAATTCATGACTGGCCTGCGCGGAACCAAAATCAACCCTGCGCCCTCCCTTGTTCTCGTTCTCTTCCATGGCATGGCGTGCGGCACTTTCTCCAGCGGTGTACCCGGACCATGTGCACGCAGCAATCGACCAACCCGTGAACGGATTAATGCCGAGTGTTCTGGCCATGCCCGCGGCAAAAAGTCCTCTCAGAGAGGTTTTGCACGCGCAATCCGCATCGATGCCAAGCTTGTTCGATTCATACGCCGGTTGCCACTCGATGTTATCGTTCAGTATGTCGTAGCCTTTTTCCCGCCGGCATTTTTCCCTTAGAATCGGCTGCCATCCATGACTGACCATCAGCACTCGGAACCTCTCACGCTCTTCATCTGCCATGGATTTCACATCGATCGTTATCGGTACATTACCCTTTAGGGCCTCCTTTGCGGCGGCCATGACTATCCTGGAAGATGGGGCCCGGTCTCTGAGTTCCGGGTCGTACCTCTCCATAAAGTACGCACCGCTGCCATTCACCCAGCGCGCGCCCATGGCAGGCAGTATCCCTGAACCCTCCAACTCATGCCTCACCGGACGTATATTGATGTAATGAAATTCCGGGTTTTTGATACGAGCCCCTGTATTGTACGCCATGAAGGGACCTGTACCCTGCAGTTCGCACGCGAGATGGTGACCCCGGTAGCTTCCCGAGTTGGTCGCCACAATCACGCTTCCGGCCCTGAACAGGTAGTTGCGCGAATCCTTCACGCCTATACCAACAGCCCCTGTTACGCCATTATCCTCATCTTTGACCAGATCGTATATGCACACGTGATCAACAAATTGTGCGCCCCTCGATATTGCCAGTTTTCTCAGAATTGTCACTTCGTCAGCAGCGGTCGCGTTCTCAAGCCACAGGTTTCTCACGCTTTGCGTTCCACGGGCCTTGGTAGAGGTGTATGAACCATTCTTCTTGCGAAACATCAGCCCGAAGGATTCCAGGTCTTTGAGCCTCGCGTACGAGCCCTCAAAGACCGCACGCACCATGTCCTGTTCAACAAGCCATTCGTTGCCCAGCGCTATCTGACGGACATATTCATCCACATTGTCTTCAGGAAGGAGCACCATCCTGGCACCCGAAGCAAAAAAAGAGTGTCCCGACTTTCCCGCAAAGGACTTGTCCACAAGGACGACCGATGAACCACACGCCGAAGCCCTCAGCGCTGCCCAGAGGCCCCCGAAGCCTCCACCCACAATAAGTACGTCTGATTGGAGTACGTTCCATGCAGGCAGTTCTCTCTTCATGCCGGCTTCTTTCCTGCCGAAGAGATCGGCCACGCCATGGGTTTGACTTTTCTGAAAGGGTGCACGTCAATCGCTTTGACCGGGCAGGCAGTTTCACAACTGAAGCAGGTCCAGCAATCCATAGGATAGGCGATGTGTGCTTTACCCGAGTGGTCCATCTCGATGACATCACCAGGGCAGAACTCCGCGCAAATGGTGCATCCGATGCATACGTCGCGATTTATACTACGAATCATACTTCGGGGTCTTTCTCGACGTAAGATGCTAGAATATCAAGGACAGTGTAGTCAAGGAGAATGTGGGGCTCACAGCGGCTGAAAAGCAATGCTGCGAGTGCAAATCCTAAATCCTAATGTCGAAATCCTAAACAATACCGAATGACCAAAATCCAAAACCAAAAAAATGCGCGGAACTTTGTTTAGAATATTTGATATTCGAATTTGAATTACAAGACGCAGCAATAGCGCAGCATCCTGTAAGGGCAACGCCGGTGTGCGCTTGAAGGTAAATCGTTGTTAGAGCTTGAGGAGCACCATGTTCGACTTGGGATCCAACTCCCGCCTTGCCTTCACTCCTGTGATCTCGAGGATTATAGCTTCCAGAACGAGGAAGGCGTTCCCTTGCTCTCTGAGACAGCCCACTTTTACCGCATCACGTTTACCGTACGAACCGTGAAGATGGATCCTGGGTTCATTACCTTCCCAGAATATTGTGCCGATAGCTGCAGCCTCGTGACTCTCTGTAAGCGTTCGCCACACAGGATTCGGGGGGAGTTCATCTTTGTCAGGTCCTACCACGATGGTAGCCTCGGTCACGCCACCGACAAGGTAGACAACCGCTGCCCTAATCTCTTCGCTCTTTGCTATCGCTATAAGGGTGTCGAGGATCGGTTCACCGTCCTCAAGCCTTGCCACTAGGCACCTTCCCACTCCGCCAACCTGATATTTCATAACGCGATCCACCTCCTGCCGGTAAAAACCTCGGGCTTACATGCAGAACTATGATATCACGTTACGTAGATTGTGACTATACGTGAGGCACGATACTGAGACACGCTACTAAAGAAATATAGGTTTTTTCTAGTTTGTTGGAGACTTGTCTGACTCGGCAAGAAGTTTACGTACCAGCCCGAGCAGATCCGATTCGCGGTATGGTTTGTCCAGAAAAGCGTCTATCCCCATGTCCTTCAGTTTTTCCCGTCGGCTCTCGTTCATGAATCCGCTGGAAACAACGACTTTCGTGTCAATACCCAGTTCCTTGAGACGCTTCAGTACTCCCTCACCTTTAAGTTTGGGCAACATCATATCGAGGATAACAAGATCAATCGGTTTGTGCTGCAGCAATTCCACGGCTTTCAGCCCATCAGCCGCGTGCAAAACTCTTAATCCCTCCCGCTCCAGGATCCCTCCCGCCAGTTCCCGGATTGTCTCCTCGTCCTCCGCCACGAGTACTGTGCCACTCTGCGTTGGGGGCACTGTTTCAGGTCCAGGCTGTGCAAGTTCCTTTTTGCCTGTGTCGACCGGCACGTATATCCTGAAACAGGTTCCTTGCCTGGGCTCGCTCTCGAGCTCGATAAAGCCGCCATGGTTCCGCACGCACCTGTCAACCATATAGAGCCCCATGCCTAATCTGCTGCCGTTCTTCTTTGTGGTCAGGAAAGGCTCAAAAAGCTTGCGTCTGATATCCTCATCAATACCAGCCCCGTTGTCTTCTATTTCAATCATGATACAATCTTTGCTGCCTTGCTGTTTCTTCCGTCTGGACCGTACCGTTAGTATTCCGCCCTCAGTCATGGCGTCTCGCGCGTTCACGCACAGATTCAAAAGTGCGTGCTGCAGATCACCCTCATTCCCCACGACAGGAGGAAGCAACGGGTCCAGATCTTTGACTATCTCAAGGCCCCGGAAGCTTTCGCCGAGCAGAAAAAGTACATCATTGATAATCATGTTTATGTCTACGATGCCGTTGGGTCGTCTTTGCCGTCTGGAGAAATTGAGCAGGTGTTCCGTCACTTTCGCCGCGCGACGGGCAGAGCTTTCAATCACTTCAACGTAGCGGGAGAGCTTCTTATCCTCGCTCACAAACTTCTTCATCAGGGACGCGTAACCGAGTACGCCCGTGAGGAGGTTGTTATAGTCATGTGCTATCCCCCCGGCGAGTTTACCTATGCTCTCCATTTTGTTCCTGTGGTTGTCTTCTTCTTCCAGAAGCTTCTCGTCCATGACATCTTTCAGCACAATGCTCTTGAAAACCACTACTCCTGCTTCGTCCTTGACCGGATAGCTATCCAGCTCAAAGAACTTGAGTCCGTCACCCGTCCGATACTCAATATTTCCGTGGAGTACGAGATCTTTGTCCAAGGAATCCCTATCTATTCCGGAAATCAGATTTTCTATCTTCTCCCCGACAAGAAGCGCTTTTCTTTCATCAAAATTCTTCCTCGCCTTTCTATTCGCAAAGGAGATACGGCCGCTTCTGTCTACGAGCAGGAGCGCATCAGGGAACTGGTCGATAACGGCATTGAGAAGCGTTTTGGTCACGACAAGTCTTGAGTCGAGATCGTGCAGGCGCAACTCGTCCAGCGCCCTCAGACGACGCATCGAACTATTCAGGAGCATCGATTTATTCAGTACCTGGCACAGGAGTTCAAGCTCCCGCAGTACGTGATCATCGAACTGGACGGTCTCTTTCTTGCCAAGGATCAGATACCCGAACACATCAACATCCTGCACCAACGGGTAGATATAGAGCGTTCCGTAGTCTGAGACACCGTTCAGCAGGCAGGGAGAAAAGAGCCCCCTGTTCAATCGCTCTATTTCCTGAAGGGAAAGGCTTTTCAGGGAATCGTCAATCGTAAAAAAGCCCTCCAGCAGGTCTTCTCTCCGCAGTATCTGGCACATATCAAACTCTGTCTCTTCCACGAAGACTTTGGGCATGTAGCCGATCAGGCTTTCGCCGTCTTCCACATACTGGAAGATCTTCATGATGATGGAATAATTGGCAATCGTCCTCTCGTAGAAATTCCACTGGAAAAGCATTGAGTCAGGGTTGAATTTATTCTTTTTCATGGTGCCGATCCAAGAAGCTCTAGTATGCGTTCCGTTTCTTTATCGATCCTGGGCTTTTCGCGGTTAAGGACCAATCCGTCCATCCCGAGATCAGCATCAGGAAAATGCGCGAAGACGTCTGCCGTTCGTATCATGCCAAGAAGCGATTCAGATTCTCCCACCGGTGTGTTGTCGTGGTGATACCTGATTACATCTCCAAATTCCGACGGAAACCTCCATTTCATCGACAGGTAATAACCTATCTCCTGGTGGTCTATGCCGAATCTTGATCGTTCCTCGCTGCACAAGTCCCTTCGTATGCCATTACAACCATTGATCAAGTGCCGGTAATCGTCGAGGTACATGTAAAGAATCACCTTGCCGATATCGTGCACCAGGGCCAGCGTAAATACCTTCTCCGGCTCCTCGACGAGAGTATTTGTGGAAAGCACTTTAGCAGTGTACGCAACGTACACCGAATGCTTCCACAGGTCCATCAGATCCTCGTCCCGCAAGGCGAGTTTACGGAGTATACCTTCCAGGAAGACAAGGCAGGTGACGATATACTTCAGTTCCTCAAGCCCTATAATGATCATGGCCCGCTGCAGGCTCATGATTTTCACCCCTCTGCTGTAATAGGCAGAGTTTGCAATGCTGATGATTTTTGAGGACATGGCCTGATCGTACCGCACAATATCGACCAGTTCCCGGAAGGAAACGTTCTTGTCATTAAGTACCTCGAAGACCCGATCCACGATAGTGCTCAAGGTTGGAAGCACCCTGAGCGTCTTGGCCTTCGTCAGCAATTCTTCCCTGATGGTTTGCGTATGCATTTACCTATATATATTGTCGAACGGGAGGGGAAAAGGTTAAGTAATTCGTCGTTCTGGAGGTGCAGCAGCCGCTCGCCGCTTAACCCACTCTTCTGAATGCGTTAGCCTTTATTGCAGCGTAGAGTTCTGTTCCTGCGGCTATGCCCAACTCCTCGGCTGCCTGCTTGATTATTTCCGCCACGAGACGACCGCCGCCGCAGTCCAGGTCAACACCGATTCTATTGCCGGCATCGAAGACGTTGACCACCGTGCACTTGAGCAGATTGCGAGCGCTGATCGCCTCAGGATGACTCTTGAAGAGCATGATGTCCGTTGATGACAACTCGAAGAGGCCTTCAGGCCGATTGTCGCCGACAGTGGTAAGCAACTGTCCGTCACCCCAGGTGTAGGCGTAAAGCGCGTCCACCTGACGCGGCTCGGAAAGCCGGAGGAGATTCATGTAGCCGGCCATGCTTTGTCCCATCCGCTTACGCACGAGATCTTCCGCCGTGGTCTGCTCCACTACCCGTCCGCCGGCAAGGTGGAGGATGCTGTCCGTCATAATTCGCATTTCCAGCAGTGAATGAGAAATGAAGAGATAGGGGATCCTGAATGCTTTACACGCGTTCCTGAGGAAGGGAACGATGTGGAATTTCAACGTGTCGTCAAGTGCTGACAATGGCTCATCGAGTAGCAGCAAGCGCGGGTTGCCCAGCACTGCCCGGCCGATTGCAACGCGCTGTTTCTCTCCTCCGGAGAGATGTTTTACACCGCGTCACAGCAGGTTTTTGATTTCCAGGACTTCCACCACGTCGTCAAAAGCGATCTTGCGGTTTCCTGATGCACAACGCTTGTAGCCGTAAAGAAGATTTCCTTTCACGCTGAGGTGGGGGAACAGGCTGGGGCGCTGAAACACCATACCCATCTGCCTGTTTTCCGTTCTCATATTTAACCCCCTGCCGCCATCAAAGAGAGTTTCTCCGTCAAGCATGATGGAGCCCCTGTCCGGCTTGACAAGCCCGGCAATGAGGCCGACCAGGGTCGATTTGCCGCCTCCTGAAGGCCCGAAGATACCGATCCTTTCTCCCTGGACCGTAAAATCCACATCCAGGGAGAAGCTCGGGAATCGTTTTTCTATTTTTACGCTGAGTTCCATCTTAATCACCCCTCACGATGCGCCTGCCGAGCCACTCGT
The DNA here is from genome assembly GCA_035541455.1 of Syntrophorhabdales bacterium. Lineage (NCBI taxonomy): Bacteria > Pseudomonadati > Thermodesulfobacteriota > Syntrophorhabdia > Syntrophorhabdales > Syntrophorhabdales bacterium. The sequence goes on along the minus strand of DATKNH010000148.1, from coordinate 4,920 downwards.
GAAACACGAGAACGACAACGGAGATAGCTATGGACACAGCGCAGAGACTGAGCGCCATGATATCGCCCTTTGGAGAGCTGGCGTATTCATAAATGGCGAGAGGTATGGTCTGCGTCACACCGGGTATATTACCGGCCACTATCACCGTAGCTCCGAACTCACCAAGCCCCCGTGCGAACATAAGCGCTGAGCCGGCGATGATCCCGCGGACCGAAAGAGGCAGGATAACCGTAATGATACGATCGAGCATCCTCGCACCCAAGAGGCGGGAGACCTGGACAAGCCTGCCATCGATTGCCTCCATGGAAGTCCGCATCGATCTAACCATGAGAGGAAACCCGACCACCGCCGTAGCGATCACTGCCGCCTTCCAGGTAAAGATCAGCTTGATGCCGAGTGGCTGGAGCACCCACCTCCCGATCGGCCCGTTGTGTCCCAGCAGAATGAGCAGGAGAAAACCGATCACCACCGGGGGCAGGGTTAAGGGAAGATTGACAGCCACATCAACAATAATCCTTCCGCGGAAGCGGCGGTAGGTCATTACGTAGGCCACCGCAAAACCAAAAGGCAGCGAGAGCAGGGTCGCCGTAACCGCCACCTTGAGCGAAAGATACATTGCCGAGTAATCGGCAGGGGTAAAACCGAACATGATTGCTTCCGTATTCCTTTTTTACTTTAATGGGAATCCATGTCTTGTAAGGACTGCCTTTGCCTCTGCCGACTGAAGGAACTTGAAAAATGCGACTGCTTCGACTTTCTTCGAACCGGCCACGGTCAACCCCATAGGGTAGGTCACCCGGGGGTAGAGATCCTGAGGAACGGTGAAGAGGATTTTCACGTTCTTGGCCATTTCCTCAGCATCGGTCTTGTAGACAAAGGCGCCGTCCACTTCGCCACGATCTGCATAGAGAAGACACTCGCGCACGTCCCTTGCCATAACCAGTTTGCTCTCAAGCTGTTTTTCTATGCCAGCCTTCTTCAATGCCTGCATCGCATAATCTCCCGCTGGTACGCTCTTTGGACTGCCGATGGCGATCTTATTTAGCCTAGCTACATCCTCCAGCCTGCTTACCTTAAGGTCCGGTTTACCAACGAACACCAACGCATTATACACGAAAATGGTGATATTCTTCTCGTCAACAAATTTTTTCTCCTTCAGGTACTCCATCCACTCCGTGTTGGCTGAGAAAAAGAGATCGGCAGGAGCACCGTTCTCGATCTGTTTGGCCAGTGCGCCCGACGCGCCGAAGTTGTTCAGGAACTTGACATCGGGTGTCTTTTTCGCAAAAATATCACACAGTTCGGTTACAGCGTCCCGTAAGCTTGCGGCTACGGAGAGATTGATGTCGGCCGCGCGGGCAGACACGGCAATCAGCGCAAGAACGGCCAGAACCAGGATCAAACTGCGAATCATGTTTCTCATAATACGTTCTCCTCTTGCATTTTTTTGCCTCTATCCTTTTTCATAACACCTGCTACTGGATTTCAAAGCCGTACTTCAGTAGGAAGGGCTTGGCCTGCGCCGAGTGCAGGTACGACGAGAAGTCAACAGCCTCCTTCTTTTTTACTCCCGAGACCGTGAGCGCCGACATGTACACAACCCTTGAATAAAGATTCTGCGGTACGGTGAACCAGATATCTACTTCTTTGGAAAGAAGCGCGTCCGTCCTGTAGACAAAGGCGCCATCCGCTTCTCCCCTTTCAGCGTACAAGAGAGACTCGCGCACGTCCCTGGCCATAACCAGTTTTCCTTCCAGCTGTTTCTCAAGCCCCGCATTCCTGAGCGCTTCAATGGCATATTCGCCGGCAGGCACGCTTTTCGGGCTCCCCACTGCTATCCGATTGAGCGTCGTCAATTCATCGAGACGTGAAACACGGCGCAGCCCCTTGCCGACGAAGACTACTGTGTTATAGGCAAAAGGGCTGATGGTAGCCGGATCCACATGCTTTTTTTCTTTCAGGTAGTCCATCCATTCACGATTGGCTGTGAACACGATATCTATCTGGGCCCCGCTGTCGAGCTGCCTGGCCAAGACCCCGGAAACGACTATACTTTTGATTATTGTAACAGATTGATTGCTCTGGACGAAGCTCGCGCCGAGGTCATTCAGCACGTCTTTCAATCCGGCGCCTCCCGCAACGGTTATTTCTCCGGCGCCGGAGCAAAGAGGGAAGGCAACCAGCATAATACATGCGACAAGAAACTTGACCATGCACTCTCCATGAATGCTGCATCGGTCAGAGCACAGGGAGCATAGAGACGCCAATGTCCGCGGGTTTACCGAAATAGACCGAAGACAGGACAATGACATCAACTCCCGTTGCTGCGTATTCTGCAACATTGTTTTCGTTAATGCCGCCTGCCGCCGATACCTTGACGGCCGGGGCAGTCACTCTCACTTCTCTCACCACCGCGGCTAATTCACCGGTTTTCAACTTGTCCAGCTGTACCACATCAACACCATGTCCGGCTATCTGCACTGCTTCGGCAGCACTCTGGGCCTCTACGAGTATCTTGGTCTCTTTAGCTTTGGTGCGCAGGTTCGGAATCGTCTTTAGAAATGTTTCGAGGCCGCCCATAAACGCGGTGTGCTGTTTGAACACGAGGATCGTCTCTGAAAGCCCCAATCGATGCGGAAGCGCTCCACCGGCCATGATGGCCTTGATCACGATCTTTTTTGTGCCGGGAAAAGATTTACGCGTGGTTACCACCGTTATTTCCGGGTTGACCGCTCGCGCAGCCTTAACAATGCGCGCCGTACGGCTTGCAACGCCTGAGGCGTACTCAAGGATATTGAGGGCCACCTTCCATCCTGAGTGTAAGACCTCAGCCGATCCCTCGGCCTCCATGAATTCCGTGCCGGCGGCCACGAGCGTTCCACTCGGCAACGCACGGGTCACCCTGCCGCCCAGCTTCTCCAAAAGGCGCGCCGCCTCTTCCGTGCAGCATAGCGTTGTCTCTTCGCGGGTCGTAAACAGTATCCTCCCCGGTTTCCCTCCGATGCCAAGAAGGTGTGTAGTCAGGTCGCCGTAAGGAGCATCTTCCTGGATGAAATACTCAATGTCGGAATCAGGAACATAGTGAAGCATCGGAACCTGTGTACGAATTTGTCTGTAGTGCGGTGCTATTTCACGCCTACGATAACGCTCGATGCCTTGAAAAGAGCGTACGCTTCGCCGCCCTTTTTCAATCCCAGACTCCTGGCGCTGCCGAGGGTGATGACCGCGGTGATCACGTTTCCTGATCCCACGTCGATGTCCACTTCGGTACTCACCGGTCCTTCGACTACTTTGACAACTTTGCCTTTCATGACATTACGGGTGCTCAGCTTGGCGCCTTCAAGGTTGGTGCCTACGATCACGTACGTTGCTTTGATTACCGCACAGGCTGCCATCCCTTCCTTGAGACCGAGGTTTGCAACCGCACCGTTCGTAATGATCGCAGTCACTTCGGTCCCGCTTTCCAGGTTGATCACCACTTCACTATTGACCGCACCTCTCTTGATTTTTGCTACAACGCCCCAGAACACGTTTCGTGCGCTTAGTTTCATGAGTTACCCCCTTTACTTCGGACTCTCCCGTCAGGCAATTTCTAGTCTCGGCTGCGAAGCGTCAGGCACCGAATGCGCCATCGGACCACGATGTTATATACTACAATATATAACGCTAGTCAAGGCCTTCCGCTTGAGTAAGCGCACCACGGTAGTCACGTTTTTTCTTGCAAACACTCTTCACTGAACCTCTTTCAACAATTGATCGGAGCGGTCCTTGAGGACCACGGGATGCAGACGGGTCTTGTCAATTTCTATCGTTGATTTCTATCAACCCATGGTTCTCATATTAAGAGAGGACTTGTGCTGCTGGGTCGGGGCGTGTGGATTTAAGCATTTATCCAAGCAATAGTTTTTACACTTCCTCCTGTAACTGAAGTATCGGAAGACGTCACTTCATCGCACCGAGTCAACCGGTTGCTGCGTTGTGTTGTTCATTCTTTTTCTGTCTGGTGTTTCTTCTGTTTTATCGCACGCCATACCTTTTCGTACGTGAAAGGAAGACTGTCGATGTATACGCCTGTGGCATCGAAAATCGCGTTGGCCACACAGCCTTCGGTCGGCACACTCGATCCTTCGCCAACCTCCTTCACTCCCCACGGTCCGGCAGGGTCCGAACTTTCCACTATCAGTGAATTAAGCATGGGTATATCGAGCGTGGTGGGCAATCTGTACTCGGCGAGGTTGGGATTCAGGACGCGCCCCTTTTCATCGAACCGTACCTCCTCCCAGATGGCTTCTCCTATACCCATGTAAAGCCCGCCATGCACCTGCCCCTCAACGAGAGCGGGATTTATCACAGTGCCGGAATCGTGCACATCCCAGGCGCCATGCAGCGATATCTCGCCCGTCTCCTCATCTACCTCCAGCTCAATAACCTGAGTGGAGAAGCTATACGCCGGTGATGTCCCGACCGCTGCGCCTTTAAAGCGACCACCGAGCTTCGGCGGCGAATAAGAGCCGTGCCCTACGAGAAGCCCCTTTTTGACGAAATGCTCCCGGGCCACCTCCGAAAAGGTTCGCGCGATAGCCGGGTTATTCTTCAGAAAGACCATAGCGTCTCTGCAGTCCAATTCAGCAGGATTAACTTCCATCATCTGCCCGGCGGTTTCCAGGATCTGCTTCTTGATCATCTCGCCTGCCCTCTTGACCGCTGTGCCTGCCATAAGCGTCTGACGGCTGGAATAAGCACCGAAATCATGGGGCGTTCTTTCTGTATCGGCAGAGATAACCGTCATATTCTCGTACCTGAATCCCATTGCTTCTGCTGCCATCTGGCAGAGCACCGTATCCGATCCCTGCCCGATGTCTGCCGCGCCCGTGTAAAGCGTTGCGGCGGACCCGTCATCATTCACCTTGATGAGCGCTG
>DATKNH010000147.1 GCA_035541455.1 Syntrophorhabdales bacterium | reverse complement strand
TTAAGGACATGTTTAAGGTGCGAACCAAAACATCTTAACAGGAGGAGTGATGCCCATGCATAACAAACAGTATAGCAAACAGCTGGAGAAACGCAAGAGGATCGGGGACCACACGTTGGTGATCGGTATGGACATCGGCAGTGAGTTCAACGCGGCCTGCTTCATGGACAAGGAAGGAAACATACTGGGGCGCTATCCCACGGTCTACAATTCTCGGAAGGGCTTTGACTTTTTTCAGACGATGGTGATGAAGACCAAGAAGAAGCATAAGCTCACCGATGTTCTGGTCGGCATGGAGCCGACCGGCCACTACTGGAGGAAGATCGCTTTCTTCGCCAGAGAAAAAGGCTACGAGGTCCGGTTCATCCGTACCACTGCCCTCAGGCACCAGTGGGAGCTGGATGAGAGCTCTCCCGCAAAGAGCGATATCAAGGATGCGTTCACGATAGCCACTATCGTCCGTGAAGGGAAGTATATCGATACCAGTATCGAACACGGTATCTTCCGCGAACTACGGACCCTGGCTCATGTGCGCGAACGGACTCTGCGCCAGAACATAGGATCGAAGCATGTCCTGGAGGCGGTGCTGGATGACTACTTTCCCGAACTCAGGCAGCTCTTCTGGTCGATGAATGCAAAGAGCCTCTGGGCGCTCCTCGAGACCCATCCCTTTCCGGAGGATGTACGCAGAGCGGGTCTTGCTGCCATAACAATACTGGTCACCCGGACCATGCGCAGGAAGCGCCAGGCCCGGGAGAAAGCACATAAGATCTTCCAGGCCGCAACGGAGAGCGTGGGCCTCACAACCATCGGTGCGGCTGACCGGGTGAGGCTCACGATCGCACTCGAGGCGCGGGAAACCCAATGATCTTGTATTTCCCAGCCCCAGAACCGGTGAAGCTTTGGTTGATGGCCGAAAGGCAATCAGACGGGCAAAAAAGAAAGCAAAGTTAAGCCTAAGGGTTACGCCACACACATTGAGACATGCTTTTGCAACTCATTTGCTTAATAGTGGTGGAGACCTCAGAGCGATACAGGTGCTTCTAGGGCACAAGGATGTTCGCACCACTCAGATTTATACTCAGGTTGCGAGGGGAATATTATCTCGAACTGTTTCTATGCTTCGACGGCCTCGAAAGACGCGCGGTGACCAGCGGTGACTAAAGGCCTGTTCGTCTTTCCCAGATGAACTATAAATACTTGAAATTAAAGCCGACGCGGGGATTTGAACCCCGGACCTGCTGATTACGAATCAGCTGCTCTACCGCTGAGCTACGTCGGCGATCAGCGATTTTTATAGCACAGCGAACTACAAAACGCAATCCGGATTCGCCTTCAAGTGTATATCCGCCGCGGGCGGATTATCGTTACGCCCGGGTACCGGCCTGCGGGCGTTCGACGTACCCTCAAGGTACGCCTCAGCACACCCCACTGTTTTAGCCGGGTACCCGGCCATTTACCAAACTCTTTATTCGCGGGTGGCACGGTCTCCAGCTTGAATTCGAACCCGTATTACTGATAGGCGTAAGCGTGGACTCAGGATTTCCGGCGTTCTTTCTGCAGCTTTCTCTTTTCTTCGTCCCTGATCTCGCGGCGGAGGAGCTTGCCCACTTTTGATTTTGGAAGCATATCCCTGAACTCTATGTAGTGTGGTATTTTGTAGGGTGCGAGCCGGTCTCGTGCCCAGCGCAGCAGTTCGGCGCTGTTGACGCCCTTGGCATCTTCTTTGAGAACCACGATAGCCTTGATGCGCTCACCGACTTTCGGATCGGGAATGCCCACAACGCAGGAGCCGATCACCGTCGGATGATCCTGGAGAACAGCTTCAATTTCGGATGCGGAGACGCGGTACGCCTTGTACTTGATGATATCGGCGGTCCGCTCGACGAATTCGATCTCGCCGTCTTCTGTCATGCGCACAAAATCGCCCATGCGGTAATAGGTATCCCCGTTCAATTGGATATATGAATATTCCGTTTCCTCGGGTTTTTGCCAGTAGCTCTTCACCGTAAAATCAGACGTCACCATGAGTTCCCCTGTCTCTCCTTGAGGCACGGGTTTGAGCGTTTCGTTATCGGCAACAATCACGCGCCGGGATTTCAGAGGCTTGCCCACGGTCGTCGGTGCCGGCACCTTATCGAGCGGGCTGTACGTGACGTGTCCGGCCTCAGTCGAGCCATACACCTGGTAGAGGTAGACGCCGTATTTCTGCTGCCATGTCTTGTACACTTCAGCGGGCAGCGCATCGCCACCGCAGTAACAATACTTCAGGGAACTGAGGTCGTACTGGTCCACGCGGTCATTCTCCAGGATCATGCGATACAGCGCCGGCACGCCCAGCATCCAGCGGACCTTGTAGCGCTCAATGGCGGATAGTGTCGCATCAACCTCAGGTGACGGCATGAGTACGACCGCGTTACCAAAATTGAAACCGAAGGCGATCATGAAACCCTTGGCCATGATGTGGAACAGGGGGTTGATCATGATGACGACGTCCTTGCCTTCCTGTGTGCGGTCGCCGATCACGTCGTCCATGATGTCGCGAATATACGACGTCTCGCCCATGTGGTTTCCTGCAACACCCTTTGGAAACCCGGTTGTACCGCCCGTGTACATAATATAGGCAAGGTCTTTCCACGGATCGATCTTGACCTCCGGCGGGGTAGGGGGATTATGACGCATGATATCTTCAAACCAGAAGATATGCGGCCCCTTCTCGGTGGAGCCTTTGGGAATTTTATCAAAGGCAGTGCCTATTGCTCTTTTCCACCAGGGAATAAGGTCCACCAGGTTCGTGACAATGATGTTCTTGAGACCCGTCGCAGGCATAACCTCTTTGACATATCCAAAGTTAGTGTCGAGACAGATCACTACTTTCACGTCGGCGTCTTTGATGATGTATTCGATCTCGTAGGCTGTGTAAATGGGCGACACAGGCACCATCACCGCACCGATCTTGTTGATCGCGTAGTTGGCGATAACCCACTGGGGGCAATTCGGAATGTAGATCATCACTTTGTCGCCCGGTGAGATGCCGAGCCCAACCAGGCCCAGTGCGAACTTCTCGATATAATAATTGAGCATCTTGTAGGTGTAACGCTGTCCGAGATAGATCAGCGCCGTATGGCGGGCGTACTTCTTTGCCATCTCATCGAAGCGCGTGAAGGTGCATTCCTCGGGATACGCCATTGTAATCCTCTTACACTCCAAAATATGCGGATTTGACATCCGGGTTGTCGAGCAGTTCCTCTTTAGTTCCTGAAAGCACGTTGGAACCGTTCTCCAGGATGTATCCGTAATCGATGATCGGGATAACCGGACGAGCATACTGTTCTGTGATGATGATGGTGATTCCTTTCGCGTCGCGGATCGCTTTCGCTCCGTTGACAACTATTTTCTGGTATGCCGGGCTCAGTCCGAGGAGCGGCTCGTCCAGAAGGAGGACTCTGGGCTTGGCCATGAGCGCCCTGCCGATGGCAAGCATCTGCTGCTCGCCACCGCTTAAGAAGCCGCCCTGCCGAGTGAGGTGGTCCTTCAGGCGTGGGAATAGGTTCAGCACGTAGTCGATATTCTCTTTTGTCTCCTGCTTGTTTGCAAGATAAGCTCCGATCTTCAGGTTTTCCATGACGCTGCTTTCGGGAAAGATCCTGCGCCGCTCGGGGCAGAGGATGACGCCCTGCTTCGCCCTCAGGTGCGGCTTGAGGCTGGAAATATCCTGACCGTCGAGCATGATGCTGCCGAAGAGTGAGATCCGTTCTCCACCGCGCATCTCTTCTTTCTTGCGGATATCGAGTATAATGCCGGACAAGGTGTACATCAGCGTACTCTTACCGGCGCTATTGGAACCGAAGATGCCCACGATCTGCCCGTTCTCTGCGGTGATACTCACGTTGTTCAGGGCGAGCATGTTTTCGTAG
>DATKNH010000146.1 GCA_035541455.1 Syntrophorhabdales bacterium | reverse complement strand
CCATCCAGGTCAAGGTAACAGGAGATGGAACCCGGGGTGTGTCCCGGCGTGTGAAGGCAGACGATCGAGTGGGGGTTGAAGGCGAAGCTCCGCTCCTCTTCTGAAAATGTTACATCTACCTGTGTTCGCTCAAATTCAAGGCCGTACCACGCCGCAGCGGTCATCGCGCCATCTCCCTCTTGCACGGCCCTGGCATCTTCGTTGTGCATCAGGAGACGGGCCCCGAATTGCTGCTGAAAGAAACGGGCTCCCCCGCTGTGATCGACGTGGCAATGCGTTATGATCACGGTGGAAAGCTTGTGAGGATCCCGGCCCACCTTCTCTATATTGCGGGCTATTTGTGGAGCGCTCGGTCCGGCGCCCGTGTCAATGAGAATGAGCTCTCCCAGGTCTATAAGATAGACTGCGCAGTCCCTGGAGTCGGTCATTTCTGAACCGGCGACTGTGTAAATTCCTTTGACAACCTCTAATGGACCGCTGGCTCTCATTTCCTTGTCAGATTGTAGCATCCTTCCGCCCTTCCTGCAATGAAAGCGATTCCCAGAGGAGCAACACCGACGTTTCGGAAGCGGACCAGACCCACTATCGACGTTTCCCGTCGAAGTGAAAATCTTACGGGCGTGATATACTAACAGCCGGACTTGCATCGAGCCCCTTTGTGCATTATCTTAACCGGAAGAGAAGGGGGGTGATCTGATGATCAAAGTCAAGACCTTTACAATGCCGCTCAAGGTTTTCGAAACCGTCCGGGAATTGGAGGCTCTAGACGAGCAGGTTAATAAATTTGTCAGCGAAAAAGGAGTTAAGAAAATAATTTCTGCAAGCGACACGTGCACAACGGATACAAATGGCGCTACCATCGGGATCATCCGTGTGGTAACGTATGAAGCGTAGTGGCTGCAGATACTAAACCGGAGGAGGAACAATGAAAGAGAAAGTCGAAGCAGCAATCAATAAGGTCAGACCGGCGCTCCAGGCGGACGGAGGCAACGTCGAGTTGGTAGACGTGAGTACGGACGGCATTGTGAAGGTGAAACTTACCGGCGCATGCGGCAGTTGCCCGATGAGCCAGATGACGTTGAAGATGGGCATAGAACGGGTCATAAAGCAGGAAGTGCCTGAGGTGAAGGAGGTCGTTGCCCTCTAAGGATCAGCTGTAAACCTCCATACAATCTTTCGATAACCCACGGCTCACGACTCTTTATTTCTACGCCTATAGTTGAGGTTCGCTATTCAGGGTCGTGAGCCGTTCATTTGCGAGGGTGAATTGTTTGCTGCGAAGCCTTTAAGGTATTACAAGACTGAGCAGGTGCAGTATGACCGATTCAAGAAAGTTGATGACTGGATCGAGGAAGCCTAACCAGAGAAGCCCGATAATAATAAAAAAGCCGTAAGGCTCGAGCCTGGCCAGCGAGTATTGAAACTGCCGCGACGCAAAGCCCATGACTATTTTAGAACCATCCAGCGGAGGGATGGGAATTAGATTGAAGGCCGCGAGCATGATATTGATGCGCGCCATGTAGAAGAGCATGGTGGTAACTGCTCCAAATGGGGCGAGGTGGAGCAGGCGCAGGGAGAAAAGGGAGAGAAATGCCAGGAGTATGTTCGCGACTATTCCCGCTGCTGAAACGAATACAAGACCTCTGCGTGGGTCACGCAGGTTGTTATAATTGACAGGTACCGGCTTGGCCCAGCCAAAGCCGGCGATGAATAGCATAATTGTGCCGAGAGGGTCGAGGTGCTTCCTTGGGTTTAGGGTAAGGCGGCCAAGCCACTTTGCAGTCTGGTCGCCCATCTTGCTTGCAACCCAGCCGTGCGCCACTTCATGGATGATCACCGAATAGAGCAGCGGTATGATCAGCAGCACGAAAGCGGCTGGATCTCTGAATAGCAAGCTCAGAAGGCCCATAGTAGGTTTTAGTATCACACAAAGGCTGCCCCATTGCAAATGATTTACACGCACCGAAACATTTACAAGCAGTAGCAAATACATTATACTTTGGCAATGTTAACGAGCTTCACCGCGATTGGTACACGCTTTGCAGCATCAATCGCTATACTAGAATTGCGCGATACAATGACGGCCGAAATGCGTCTTGGAGGAATGCTCTTATTCGGCGCCTTTCAGGGGTGCGGGATAAGGTTTGCGGAGACATTCTGTTGAAGAAAGCTCGCCGCCCCACTCGTGACCATCAGGCGAAGTGGCCGGAAGATAAGAAGATCTACGCGGGATTTGCAGCCGCATTCGTAGTACTGGTGCTGGTAAGCATCTCGTCCTACTGGACTACAATCAGGGTGATTGACAATGCCAGTTGGGCGATCCATTCCCACGAAATTGTCCGTGAAATAAGTGACCTGCATTTCCGCCTCTACGTGGCGGAGAGCAGTCAACGTATAAGCGTTATTACGGGCAAGCAGGGAAGCGTGGACCAGTACCAACAGTCCATTGAATCGATCAGGAAAGACCTGAAGCAGTTGCGAAAACTTACCGAAAGCAATCCGGCTCAGAGCCGGCGGGTGGATCAATTGGATCTGCTTCTTTCGAAGAGAATTGCCCTGGTGAGGGAGTTGGGCAATATTCAGCGAACACAAGGTATTGACGCTGCCATGAATGTGATCATGAAGGACGAGGGAAAGAAGATCAGCGACGATATCGGCACCGTAGTCCAGGCCATCGAGAAAGATGAAAAAGAGGTGCTGCGGAGGCGCTCCGACAATGCGGAAGCGGGGGCGAGAACCGTCACGTTCGTGATCTCGTTCGGATACCTCCTGATTTTTGTCCTTTTCGTCGTTGCAGCGTACATGATCCAGTCTGACCTCGCCGAAAGAACACGCATGGAAGAAATGCTCCGTCAGAGTCAGCGGGAGGTCTCGACCTTGCTGGACAGCCTTCCGGCGTATGTCTTCTTCAAAGACTCGAAAAGTGTTTACATGAGTGCCAACAAGAAGTTCAGCGATGCGGTCGGTTTCTCGAAAAGGGAGATTGTGAGGAAAACAGATTATGACTTCTACTCCCGCGACAGAGCGATCAAATTGAGAGGAGACGACGCGCGGGTAATAATGACGGGAGAACCCCTGTACGTGGGTGAAGAGACTGTTGTCGAGGGGGGCAAAACTGTGACGGTTGCCACCCGTAAGGTGCCTCTGAAGAACGAAAGAGGATCTGTCGTGGGGCTGATAGGCGTGGGATTTGACGTCACAGAAATAAAGCAGGGCCAAAAAGCGCTGCGGGAGAGCGAGGAGCGGTTCAGAAACGTGTTTACCCAGTCGCCGATCGGAATCCAGATTTACGACCCGGAGTGTAAGCTCATCGAGATGAATGATTCGTGCATGCATATTTTGGGTGTCGAGATCGTGGACGAGGCGAAAAAGTTCAAACTGTTCGAAGAACCGATGATGACGGAGGAAATAAAGGAGAGGATAGAGAGCAGGGAGACTGTGCGATTTGAGGCTCAGTTTAATTTTTCGCTGTTAAGAGAAAAGATGCTCATGGAGACGAGCCGTTCAGGTAACTGTTACCTGGATTGTCTTGTGTCGCCCCTTGGTGGAGAGGATGACGAGGATCAGCGACTCCTTGTGCTTATGCAGGATGTCACCGAGCGCAGGGTTGCAGAGGAAAGGATAAGACTCTCTTTGAAGGAGAAAGAGGTACTCCTCAAAGAGGTGCATCACCGCGTGAAGAACAATCTCCAGATCATATCGAGCCTTTTGAACCTGCAGTCCAAGTACATCAAAGATGACCAGGCCCTCGAAATGTTCAAGGAGAGCCGGAACCGTATCCGCTCTATGACCCTTATCCATGAGAAGCTGTACCGCTCCAAAGACCTCGCAAACCTGGACGTGGCGGAGTACATACAGAACCTCTCCTCGAATCTCTTCCGTTCCTATAGTGCGGGGAGAGTGAATCTGAAGACCCAGGTAGACGATATACTTCTCGGTATCGATACTGCCATTCCCTGCGGCCTCATAATAAACGAACTGGTTTCCAATTCACTGAAACACGCTTTCCCTGATAAGCAGGGCGAGATCCTGGTCAACCTCCACAGGGACGACGGAAAGTTTACCTTGACGGTCAGCGACAACGGCGTTGGATTTCCTGAACATGTGGACTTCCGGAATACTGATTCATTGGGGTTACAACTCGTCTGTACCCTCACAGACCAGCTTGACGGCGCCATAGAGCTTAATCGCACGGGCGGGACCGAGTTCAAGATCACCTTTGGGGAAATCAAATACAAGGAAAGGGCTTAAGAAGAATGTCACAGGTAAAGATCCTCGTGGTTGAAGATGAGAGTGTCGTCGCCAAAGACATTCAGTGGAGTCTCAAAAGCCTGGGCTATAACATTTGCGGATGGGCTTCGTCCGGAGAAGAAGCATTAGAGAAGGTGGAGACTCTCAAGCCTGATCTTGTGCTGATGGACATAGTCCTCAAAGGAGGTATCGACGGGGTGGAGGCAGCGGAACACGTACGCACCCGTTTCGATATCCCTGTCGTTTATCTTACCGCCTACGCTGACGAACATACGCTGCAGCGGGCAAAGGTGACAGAGCCCTTCGGGTACATTCTTAAACCATTTGAAGAGAGAGAGCTGCACACAACGATCGAGGTGGCACTTTACAAGCACAAGACAGAACGCCGTATAAAGCAAAGCCAGTACTGGCTCTCCACCACGCTCAAGTCGATCAGCGATGGCGTGATAACCACCAATACAGAGGGTCAGGTAACCTTCCTGAATCTGAATGCCGAGGCGCTCACCGGCTGGAAAGAGTCAGATGCTCTGGGAAAAGTCCTGGATGGTATCTTCACCGTAAGGGATTCGGAAGGCGCACCCCTTCCCGTGAAGCCCTGGCTTCAGAGTCTCAGGGAGGGAACCGTGGTCGGACCGGCGAGCCACCTGCTTATCGCCAGGAACGATGTTGCGATACCGATTGATTATAGTACCGCGCCCATTCGTGATGAACGGGGAGATACGATCGGCATGGTATTGGCCTTCCGGGACGTTACAGAGAGGAAGAAATCCGAGCTGTTGCTGAGGCGGGAGAAAGAAACTTTTTTTGCCATGCTCCAGAAGGCGCCCTATGGGGTTATCCTTTTTGAAAAGGCCGGAAGATACCTTTACGTGAACCCTCAATTCACGCTGATCACAGGATACTCGTTGAAGGATATACCGAGCGGGAAGGAGTGGTTTCGCAAGGCATACCCCGAGGCCAATTACAGAAAAAAGGTAATCCGTGCCTGGGTCGAGGATGCGGCGCGAGGAAGGCCGATCGATAGAACGTTCAGCGTGCGCTGCAAGAACGGCGAGTTCCGCGACATTGAAATGAGGACTACCGTGCTGGACGACGGAAGGATTATTCTCACCGTTTCCGATATCACCGAACGTAAGTTGGCAGAGGAGGCCCTGCGAGCCAGCGAAGAAAAATATCGTGAGCTTGTGCAGAACACAAACAGCAGTATCCTGCGCATGGACGCTATGGGAAATGTTACCTTCTTCAATGAGTTTGCGCAGCAATTCTTCGGTTACTCAGAGCAGGAGATACTGGGAAAGCATATCGTTGGCACCATTGTGCCGGAGAAAGATTCGTCAGGAAGAAATCTTGCTGTCATGATCGATGATATGATCAAGCAGCCTGAGAAATACAGTGTCAACGAAAATGAAAATATGCTGCGCAACGGAGGGAGGGTGTGGATCTCCTGGACGAATAAGCCGACGTTCGATAAGGACGGACACGTGAGAGAGATTCTCTGCGTGGGTAATGATATTACCGAGCGAAAACGTGCCGAAGAAGCCCTGCGGTTGCAGGCGCAGATCATCGACCAGATTCATGATTCGGTGATTTCCACCGACCTTGCCGGCCACATAACCATATGGAACAAGGGCGCGGAGCGCCTCTTTGGCTACACGAGCCAGGAAGCATTGAGTAAACACGTGTCCCTTATTTACCCTGAAGATCAGTACCAGATGCTGCAGGACTCAGTCATGGCTCCTCTCAGGGCTGCGGGTGGCTACGAAGTGGAGCTTCGCACGAAAAAGAAATCGGGCGAAGAGTTTTACGTCCACCTGTCCCTTTCTGTTCTGCGTGACAGCAAGGGACTGATCACCGGCATAATCGGTTACCACATGGACATAACCGAACACAAGAAGCTGGAAGAACAACTCCGCCACTCACAGAAGATGGAAGCCATAGGGCAGCTGGCAGGAGGCATTGCCCATGACTTCAATAACATCCTTACGGCGGTCATCGGTTATGCCAATCTGCTGCAGATGCGCCTGGGAGAGGGAAATCAACTGCGGAGTTACGTGGATCAGATCATTGCGTCGTCAGAGCGTGCGGCGAACCTGACCCAGAGCCTGCTCGCCTTCGGCAGAAAGCAGATACTTGATCCCAAGGCGATCACGGTTAACGAGATAATCAAGAGCATGGAGAAGCTCCTCACACGTCTCATCTCTGAAGATATCGAGCTCAGTACGCACTTTGCCGAGAAAGACCTCACAGTGTTTGCGGATGCTGCGCAAATGGGGCAGGTCTTGATGAACCTCGTGACCAACGCCAGGGATGCCATGCCCGATGGAGGGAAGTTGACGATCGGCACCGGTCTTGTCCAGCTGGATAGCACCTTTGTCAAGAGGCACGGTTTCGGAAAACCCGGAATGTACGCCATGATCTCGGTCTCCGATACCGGCGTTGGCATGAACGATCAAACGAGGCAACGGGTGTTTGAGCCTTTTTTTACCACCAAAGAGGTGGGCAAGGGGACTGGCCTCGGTCTTTCGATCGTGTACGGCATAGTGAAGCAGCACAATGGTTTTGTGAACGTCTATAGCGAGATTGGACACGGGAGTACCTTTAAGGTGTACCTGCCGCTCATCCGGTCTGCGTACGGCGAGGAGAAAGAGGCGTCAACCTCCCCGCCGGTCGGTGGAACAGAGACAATCCTCATAGCGGAGGATGACGCAGAGGTTCGGCGGCTGACAAAGAATGTCCTGGAGGAATTCGGCTACACGGTGGTGGAGGCAGTGGACGGCGAAGACGCAATTTCAAAATTTTTGAAGCACAAAAGAAAAGTGGACCTTGTCATGCTGGATGTCGTGATGCCGCGGAAGAACGGAAAAGAAGTATACCAGTATGTCAGGAAGATACGACCAGATATAAAGGCCCTGTTTACGAGCGGCTACACCGCCGACGTAATACATGAGAAGGGCGTACTGGACGAAGGACTCAACTTCGTCTCGAAGCCGGTTGCGCCGAGTGAGTTGCTGAGGAAGATCAGAGACATCCTGGACCAATAGAGAAGAGAGGTTGAGGTAAGGACTTAAAGCAAAGGTTAAGGTTAAGATTAAAGCGTATTGCCTTCCTTAACCTCAACCTTTTTCATCTTTTTCCCTTCTTCAAGCTATTTTCCTGCTCTGCTCGAGTATCTCTCCCCTTACACTGATAACGATTTCGCTGAGCGGAATATTCTGGCCGGACAACTCGAGGGCGCGGCGCACGAGTGCAGGTAACTTAGAGCAGCACGGAACCTCCATGTCAACGACAGTGATGCTCCTGATGGAGGCCTGCCTGAAGATGTCCACGAACTTCTGGAGGTACTCCTCGATATTGTCAAACTTAGGGCAGCCTATGAGCACGGCCTTTCCCGGAAGAAGTCTTGAGTGAAAGTCAGGGTAGGCGACGGAAGTACAATCCGCTGCAATGAGCAGATCAGCGCCTTGAAGAAAAGGAGCTTTCGCCGGCACCAGTTTTATCTGCACGGGCCAGTGGCTGAGGGAAGAAGCTGTTCTGCTGCTCTTTAGATCCGAAGGCCTGTGTAACGGCGCTTCCCGGTCTTTTGCAAACATCTGGATGTGCTGGGAGGGACAACCACAGGCCATCGGCTGCTCGGCCTTTTCCGGCTGGCTCTTGTGCTTGAGATACTCTTCAACAGCCTCAGGGTTAAATTCCTCTGACTCCCGCTCTATGACGGTGAGTGCACCCTCGGGACACTCGCCGAGACAGGCGCCGAGTCCGTCGCAGTATACCTCAGATACGAGCCGTGCTTTACCATCTTTAAGCTCGATGGCACCCTCGGCGCACGCTGTTGCGCAAAGGCCACAACCCGAACATTTCTTTTCATCGATCTCTATGATCTTTCGCTTTAGTCTCATTTCTCTGTTCCTTCCTCTCTGTTGAATAGTGGGGTGGTAACCACGCAACGCGTACTGCTCAACCAGTCAAGACTTGCCTGGCTATTGCCCTCCCGTTTTCAGTCTCGAATACGTCTTCCAGGGCCCTGAGCACATCCTCGTCGCTCGTGAGGCCTTCTTCTCTTTTTTCCTGCCAGTGGGCCGTCGTGTGTGCATCCTTCAAAATCTTTGCGTTCATTGATGCCTTTCTCTGCGACCCATCCCGAAGCGCAGTTATACTGTCCAGAACTTCCTCAATCAGATCCCTGGAAGCTCCCATGCCTTCCAGCAGGAGACTGACACTCCCGATGCCTTCACACACGGCGCCTGATGCGGGGCCTGTGGAGCCCGGCTCGGGACAGGCTATGCCGTGAAGGTACGCGGCGGAAAGGATTACTGCAAGGTCACCAGTGTTGTGGGAATCTATTCCGGCGATCTGCTCTGCGTACCGGGCAACTTTCATGGCGTGACTGATGCTCTTGAAGTCCTGCTTGAAATATTTCTTCATTTCTACGGCAACACGGTCCTTGAGCAGGTCCTTCCTCTTGGACAACAGATCAGGACTCAATTCTCCCAGGCACTGCTCAGCGTATTTGCAGTACGCTGCGCAACCAAAATCCATGCGAGGGTTTGTGACCAGTCGGTGGCACCCTCTGCATCTGCGTGTCGACTCATCTTTGAAGAATTCGACAGAGTGACCGCAATGAGGACAGGGTGCCTCAAAGATGTCGCCTGGCTTCCAGTATCTCGTATCCTGACCGGGGCATATCATGCAGCACCTCTCCGTTAAACCTAACGGGTTGCGCGCTGGAGGGGAGAACCCGCAACGCGCAACCTGCAACGGTCTTTATCCCAAAATTGCTCTCAAATCCGCGTCGGGTGTGGAAATCGGCTTTATGTCATAATTCTTCACCAGGAAGTCGAGTACAGCCGGCGTGACGAACGCGGGAAGAGAAGGACCGAGGCGCATGTTCTTTATGCCGAGGTAGAGCAGCGTCAGAAGTATTGCCACAGCCTTCTGCTCGTACCATGAAAGCACCATCGACAGGGGCAGATCGTTGACGCCGATATTGAAAGCCTTGGCTAACGCCACCGCGATCTGAATCGCTGAATAGGCGTCATTGCACTGTCCTACGTCGAGAAGGCGAGGAATACCGCCTATGTCACCCAGGTCCTTATCGAAAAAGCGGAATTTACCGCATGCAAGGGTCAGGACAACGCAATCCTTTGGGACTTTTTCCACGAACTCTGTGTAGTAGTTGCGCCCCGGTTTTGCACCGTCACAGCCGGCAACCAGAAAGAAATGGCGGATCTGCTTGTTTTTGACAGCGTCAATCACCTTTCCGGCAACGCTCATGACCGTGCTTCTGCCGAAACCCACCATAACAGATCCGGCCTCCTTATCCTCTGAGAATCCGGGCATTGCAAGGGCCTTTTGAATGACAGGACCAAAATTCTGATCGGTAATGTGTGGAATACCAGGCCAGCCCACGAGACCCGCCGTGAAAATGTTATCCTGATAAGCCTGCTGGACCCTCATCAGGCAATTGGTCGTCAGAAGGATAGCGCCCGGAAAATTGACAAACTCTTTCATCTGATTTTGCCAGGCGGTGCCGTAATGGCCGTAAAAATGGGCATACTTCTTCAGCGCGGGATACGCGTGGGTGGGCAGCATTTCGCCGTGGGTGTAAACATTGATTCCTTTGCCTTCAGTCTGCTTGAGGAGCTCTTCGAGATCTTTGAGGTCGTGGCCTGACACAAGGATTGCCTTACCCTTCTTTGTACCGAGCGGGACCTTGGTGGGTACCGGCTGGCCGTAGGTGCCCGTGTTTGCTGCGTCGAGGATTTCCATGGTGCGCAAGTTAATCTCTCCGCATTTGAGCACCAGCTTTACCATGTCTTCAAGACCAAGATCTGTACGCCACGTCGCTACCAATCCCTCGTGCATAAAAGCAGGTATTGCGTCATCTTGCTGTCCCAGTATCTGTGCATGATCAGCGTACGCCGCTATGCCCTTGATCCCGAAAAGTAGCGTGTGCTGCAGGGAAAGGATATTGGGATCGGTCGCAGGGAAGGATTTCAATCCAACCGTTTCCCCCTGCTTCACAAGCGCATCCTTGGTCTTCTCAGGCTGGAAGGTCGCTGGTCCTCCCGCAAAATCAACTTTGCCGCCTGCTGCCTTTACCTTTTCCTTGAGGGAGTCCCTCAGCTTGGTGCCATTTTCGATAAGTTTGACGAACCAGTCCGCATCGAAGTTTACGTTGGTAAGCGTGGAAAAGAGAGCCTTAAAGGTAAACGTGTTGACCTCCGCGTCAACCACACCCACCTTTCTTCCCTCTACGGCGTACTGGGAAATGCCGGTCACAAGATGGACCAACACATCCTGCAGGCTGGCCACCTCAGGCTGCTTGCCACAAACTCCCATCACTGTACATCCTTCTCCCTTTGCCGTCTGTTCACACTGATAACAAAACATAGTCAGCCTCCTCCCTTAGATTTGATCTTTAGAAATGTGTGTCTCATACATCATGAATGCAAGTATACGGCTGGTATGGATTAGCTGCCTTGACTTAAATCAAGAAAAGTAAAGATTCGGGAGGCTACTTTGAAAGACGCTTTCTTGCAACCAGTGCAGCGAGAGCGATCAGGAGAAAACGAGCTGCGGACGGCTCGGGAACCGGCGTTGTGGGGTCGTAATGATGAGGATCTATGTGGCCCGGCTCTGCGGGAGCAGGAGCGGGAGCTACCGGGTTGTTCTGAGGTATTACTACTCCATAATCACCAGAGCTTGAATGAAATATGGGAATTGCTAAGGTGCCTGCTGCCGGGAGGACCCACCCGCCCACTGACGACGTGAGGGTGCCGGAGGGTGTCTGCAGAATTCCCGCAGCAGGTATGGGTAGTGAAGCAGGGAGTAAGCCATCAACTCCAACAGGCTCAGCCGGGTCAGCGTTGACAACATCCGCATCAGCTGGATCCGCAGGCGGCGCGCTGATAGCAATGGGGGGTAGTGAAGCGCTGCCCTCTACGATATCGTTGCCGCATTTCATCGTCCAGTGCAGTCCGATGTCGCTCCGTAGAGTCATGTTTCGTACACTGAAAATAAAGGTCAGGTCCCTGTCGGTCAAGATGACCTCGGCGTCGTCGATAGCCTCGCCGTAGCCGCCCCGCCATGCCTGTTGCGCGCGGTACCTGCCTACATGCGAAACATCCGATGTCATGATCACATCGGAAAACTTGAGCGCATAGACTTTTTTGTTCTCGAAGGAGACGACGTAATCCCATCCCTCAGAAGCTTCAAACATGTCGTCATTGTGCGGCGGTTTTCCCGATACCTTCCAGCCCTGCGACGCTATGTAGAGGTCGCCGGGCGGTGCATCCTGGGTGCGCTTCAGCTTGTGTGTGTAGTTGTAGAAATAGGGCCCGGTGATTTTGACCGTAACCACATCATCCTTCATTACCACTTCCATCTGATCGACCCTTGTTCTGCTGCCAAGCGTATCCCTGTACCCCGAGGGTTTTATATTGACGTACTTGCCGCCCCAGTAAATGGAGCCGCCGGAGCGATCACTGATTGTGGCCGCCTGAACAGGAAGTGTGCTGAGGAGGAGCGCTATGAGCAGGAGGATTCCCGAGAAAATTCTCCTCCTGGCTGTGTCGGGTTGGGTTTTTGGGCGATAGTGCAAAAGCTGTTTTAACCTTCCGCGAACGTGTCTCTCATACTGTATCGTGTTGTTGCAAAAAATACACCAAATAGAATGGTGTTTGACATTTTCCATTCCTGTGTTACCGTATAACGCAAATGACTATGGATATTGCGGAGTTCATAGTGAATGTACCCCTTTTCAAGGGGTTGCCGTCCACGCAGATAGAGCAGCTGGCTTCTATTGCTTCGTATAAGGCATATCGAAAAGGCGAACGCGTCTTTTCCGAAGGGGAGGAAGCGAGCGGGTTTTACGTTGTCATTTTCGGGCGCGTGAAGATCGCAAAGCTTGCGCCTGATGGAAAAGAGCAGATTCTCCACATTATCCAGATGCAGGAGCCTTTCGGAGAAGTGGCTGTGTTTGCCGGCGAACGCTTTCCCGCGAATGCGGAAGCCATGGAAGACTCGAGGATTCTCTTCTTGGAGAGAGATGCCTTCATTCGCCTCATCAGGAAAGAACCATCCGTGGCCATGAATATGTTGGCCCTGCTTTCCCGCCGCCTCAGGCAGTTCAGCAGTCTGATAGAGAACCTGTCGCTCAAGGATGTTCCGGCCCGCCTTTCATCTTACCTGCTCTACATGAGCCAGTACCAGGGGGATAGCAATCTCCTGGAACTCGATGTCTCAAAAACCTTGCTGGCGAATTCTCTGGGCACCATTCCGGAGACGCTCTCCCGCATCCTGGCCAAGATGACGCAGGGAGGGCTTATCGAAGTAGATGGCAGGCGCATCAGGCTTCTCAATCGACGTGTGCTTGAGGAGGTAGCTGCGGGCAGGAGAACAGTTATGTAACTGGAGAGAATGCTTGCATTTTAGCGGCGCATATATCACTCGTTCAGGAGGATTGAGATGAGGGGGAAGGGTATTGGCAGTATCGTCATCGCATTGACTGTCGTCAGCCTGTTGACATCAGGAGCAGCGGGCGCCGAAGGTAAGACAGCGAAAGGAAAGCAGCTGAACATTGCCGAATGCTACGAATGTCATGGCGTGGTAAAAGAGCTCCACGCCGCGGGCAAGCACGCAAAAGTGCAGTGCGGAAGCTGCCACAGCGGACTGGAAAAACATCTGGCCAATCCCGGGCCCGACACAAGGCCGGTGACAAACACGGCGTGGGAGGCGTGCGGTCAATGCCACAAGGAGCAGTACGCCAGTTTCACGAAGGTCTCGATGCATCGTCCTGCCAGAGACGAAAAATCGCAGCTGACCAACAGATCACCCAATCCTTTCTGGGATAAGCTCATGATGGGGCACGGTTTTACCAAGGAGCATAATCTGACCAGGAGCCATTCGTACGCGCTCGTTGATCAGTTCGTGGTGGACAGAGCTTTCGGTGGTAGATTCGAACCGAAGAAGGGTTGGAATTATATACTTGAAAAAGGCAAGGTATGGGACGTGCTTCAGGACAAGGAGCCCTCCACCAATGTGCAGAAGCCGTTCAAGCCACAGACTGCGACAGCGGCCAACCCGGTCTGTTTTCAGTGCAAGTCCCAGGATCAGATCCTTGACTGGGCGTACAGGGGGGAGCCCGGCAAAGGGGCTAAATGGTCGAGAACATCGTCTCCAGTGGAGATGGCCCGGAACCTACAACATAGTCTCAACTGCTTCATGTGCCACGACCCGCACGCTGCCAGGCCGAGGATCGTTCGAGACGCGCTGATCGAGGCGTTGACACAGCCGGACGGAGATACCCTGTGGCACAAGGATCCGAAGAGAACGGGTATCAGGGTGCTCGATATGGGGGAGAGGGGCTTCACGAGAAAAATAGCACTGCTCGAGAAATACGATTCCAGGCTGCTCTGCGGCCAGTGCCATGTCGAATACAACTGTAACCCCGGCTACGATCCGAGGAATCCTGATCTGTCTACCCCTTCCGTCACCATGGCAGACCCGCGGACAAATCATTTCCCGTACAAGGATGTGCTGGGTCTTTATGACCATTACAAGAATAAGATCAGCTTTCTTGACTGGAAGCATGCGTTAACAGGCGGGCTTTTGTGGAAAGCACAGCATCCGGAAAGCGAGACTCATTACAATTCCGTGCACGCGAAGGCGGGCGTGCAGTGCGATGACTGTCATACGCCGAGGATTAAAGACAAAAAGACCGGAAAGACGTACACGTCTCATTTTGCAGTCACCCCGAGGGTGCAGCTTAAGGAGACATGCCTGAAATGTCACAAGTACTGGAACGAAGAACAGGCGAGATACTCGATCGACTCAATCAAGGCTTACACAAAAGGAAGAATGAGAAAGGCCGAGTTCTGGCTATGTGCTCTGATTGATGCGATTGTTGAGGCGAAGAAATCGGGCATTGACGCAGAATCAATAGCAAAAGCCCAGGATCAGCACCTGAGAGCGCACGTGCTGTGGGAGTACTGGACTGCAGAGAACTCCGACGGGTTTCACAATCCTGAACTGGCCCGGGAATCCCTCACGCGAAGCATGGATGAATCACAGAAGGGCATAGCCATTCTCCAGCAGGCAGCGGCCAAGAAATAGAGCCTCCGGGTTCGAGGGTTCAAGGAAACGAGCCGTAAACCGCACGTCTTTCCTGGGACCCTTGAGCCCCAAGCCCTTGAACCCTGGGTCTCATGACCCGCGACCCTTTAGCTTTTGCCTTAAAGTTTTCCGCCAAAAATCCGATACAATAAGAAAGTTCACTATCTCCATGGCCAGAATTACGGGTGGGAACGCACGGGCGGAGGTAGGAACTGCAAGAGGGGCCTGGGTTGCGCAATCCGGGGGATGCGTAATCGGGGATCTGAAAGGGATGAGGTAATTCAAGAGTGCATTGGGTAGGTGAACGGGATACCGGCGCTGGAGTCACGAACCAGATCCGGATCCTTGTTGTTGAAGATGAGAGTGTTGTCTCCAAGGACATTCAGGAGAGCCTGAAAGGCCTTGGATACGGCGTATGCGGCACGGCCTCTGCGGGTGAGGAGGCAATCAGGAAAGCAGAGTCGCTGCAACCCGACCTCGTTCTCATGGATATTGTACTGAAGGGCGACATCGACGGCGTGGAAGCCGCAGAGACAATTCGATCCAAGTTTCACATCCCGGTAATTTATCTCACTGCGTACTCAGACGAGTATACGTTAAACCGGGCAAAAGTCACCGAACCTTCGGGGTATATCCTTAAGCCGTTTGATGAGAGAGAATTACACACGACCATCGAAGTTGCCATGTACCGCCATACCATGCAGAAACGGCTCAAAGAGAGCGAGCGATGGTTTGGTACCACTCTCAGGAGCATAGGCGACGCGGTCATAGCCACCAATACACAGGGACGCATCACGTTCATGAATCCTGTAGCAGAGGTCCTGACAGGCTGGAAGCTTCCGGAGGCTCTCGACAAGGACCTCAGCGAAGTCTTCAGTGTCAGGGATGAGGACGGATGCATTCTGCTCAAGAACCCGGTAGCAAAGGTACTGGAGGAAGGCCTTGTTATTGATCTGAGAAACAACATACTTATCGGGAAGGACGGCAGCAAGCTCATCGTGGATGACAGCGCTGCTCCAATTGTAGACGACAACGGGACCATAGTCGGTGCAGTGCTCGTTTTCAGGGATGTGAGTGAGAGGCAGAAGGCCGAGCAGAAACGGACAAAGATGAACAGTCTGCTTATGGCCGTCCGGAACATGAACGAGAGCCTGCTTCGGGTGAAAAGCGAGCCCGAGCTTTTTCAACAGATCTGTGAATCTCTCGTGACGGTTGAGGATTTCAAGCTGGTCACCATAAGCCTTCTTGATAAGGACCGATATGAGATCAGACCAGTGGCCCATGCGGGTTCAGCCGATGGTTTTCTCATCTTCTGCACCCTTTCGTGGGACGAATTGGCTGCCGGCCGCGGCCCCACAGGAACAGCGATCTCCACCGGAGCGCCCTGCGTTGTGAATGATACACAACACGATCCTTCGTATGCCCCGTGGAAGGCGGAGGCCATGAACCGTGGCTTCAGATCGACCATTGCCCTGCCGCTCGTCAGCAATGGTGAAGTGATGGGGAGCCTCGAAGTCTATTCCGGGGAAAAGGATTCCTTCGGCGCTGAGGAGATAGAGTTCTTGATGGAGGCTGCAGGCGACATAACAGTGGCATTGAAGTCTCTCCGTTTGGAGACCGAGCTTGCCACGAGCCTTCAGGGCATGAAGAAAGCCCTTACTCAAACCGTGGAAGCTATAGCGTGCATGAGTGAAATGCGGGATCCTTATACGGCTGGTCATCAGCGCCGGGTTGCGAAGCTCGCGTCAGCAGTGGCTCAAGAGATGGGCATGTCTGAAGACCAGATCGAAGGCATCAGGGTCAGCGGCTTTCTCCACGATGTCGGCAAGATCGTTGTGCCTGCAGAAATACTGAGCAAACCCGGCCGCATCAACGATGCAGAATTGAGCCTCATCAGGACTCATTCCAGCGTCGGCTACGAAATACTCAAACTCCTGGAATTCCCTTGGCCTGTCGCCAAAGCTGTGCTCCAGCATCATGAACGCCGCAACGGCTCAGGCTATCCGGCCGGGCTTACGGCTGAGGCGCTGACGGTAGAGGCAGAGATTCTGGCAGTGGCGGACGTTGTGGAGTCGATGGCGTCGCGCAGGCCGTACAGGGAAGCCCTCGGCATAGATAAAGCCCTCGAAGAAATATCTGAAAAAAAGGGCATTCTTTATAGCCCTCAGGTTGTAGATGCTTGTCTTCGGCTCTTCCGCCAAAGAGGTTTCACCTTCGACGAAAAGGGCTAAACAGGCACCCGTGCGCGTCCGTATCTGAAATCTCCCGCCTGAACACCCGCACTCAAAAAATGGTATGCTTACGCCTGAAGAATATGAGCGGCCGGAACAACATACTGTTGACCGGGAAGGCGAAGAGGATAGGGCCTTTCTATGTCATGGAACTCTTGGAGCAAGCGCGCGAGATAGAGCGCAAAGGAGCAAAGATCGTCCATCTGGAAATAGGTGAGCCTGATTTCGACACGCCTCAAGCGGTGAAGAGAGCCGCTATCCAGGCGATAGAGGAGAACCGGACCTTTTACACGGAAAGCCTTGGGCTTCCCGCGCTCCGCCAAAAGATTGCCGAACACTATCAAAACGCCTACAAGGTGTCCATCTCACCGGAACGCATCATTATTACGAACGGCACTTCAGGTGCGTTCCTCCTCTTGTCGGCAGTGCTGCTGAACAGGAGAAGGAATCTTGTGCTATCAGACCCCGGATATCCCTGTTACAGGAATTTTGGCCTGCTCGCCGATGCCCGCATTGCTCCCATACCTATCTCTGAGGATACGGGATTCGAGATCACAGAAGAGAATCTTCGGCAAGAGGGAAGGCTGCCCCATCTCATGCTGGTTGCCAACCCGGCGAATCCGACCGGCACAGTCTACAATCCCGAAACGCTGGGTCGGCTCTCGTCGTACGTCCGGAAGAAAAGAGGCGTCATGGTGGTGGATGAAATTTATTCAGGACTTACGTACGGAGACCCATTTCGCACGGCGCTTTCGATTTCAGATGATATTGTGGTTGTGGATGGCTTTTCGAAAACCTATGCCATGACAGGTTGGCGGCTGGGGTGGGTAGTTGTTCCGCCGGCGCTTGTCCGTCCTATGCAGAAGGTTGGGCAGAATGTCTTCATCTCGCCTCCTACGATTTCCCAGTACGCGGCCATGAGCGCTTTCGACTGTGTGGCGGAAGTGGACCGAATGAGGCAAATTTACCGGGAGAGGCGAGATTTTCTCCTGCCGGAATTGAGGAGAATTGGCTTCTCAGTGCCTGTTGAGCCCAAAGGAGCTTTCTATATCTACGCGGGAATCGAGCGATGGAAGCTCGACAGCATGCGCTTTGTGGAAAAAGCGCTTCATGAGGCCGGGGTGGCGCTCACGCCGGGGTACGATTTCGGGAACTTCAGGGCAGATTCCCATGTCCGTTTTTCTTTTGCAAATAGCCTGGAGCAGCTCAAAGAAGGTTGCCGCAGGCTTGAAGCATGGCTGCAGAATATTTAACAGATCTCCGTGGGCACGGCGTTGAATGAGTCGCGAAGTCTCTCGATGACGCTGTGCACGTACGCGGGCTTGAGCCAATCCTCCAGACTGTGAGCCCTGTAAATAGCCAAAGTTTTTGAAGAGTAGTTCATCGCATCTATCAAGACCCGGTCCACGTGAGGACGTATCTGCTTCGCGAGCGCCTCGGGACGCATAGGCAGCACAGGCCCTATAAAGACATAGGTTCTGATTCCGGCGTCGCGGAGAGAACGAAGAGCGGCGAAGCGCTTTTCCACGGATGGGGCTTGCGGCTCGAAAATCCGCCTTACCCGATCGTCATCGGTTGTTATGGTCAATCCCACCTCGATGTGTTTACACTTCTCGATCACGTCCACGTCTCTTGTCACGAGAGGGGATTTCGTAAGAACCTCGACAGGGAATTCGTACTTTGAAAGCACTGAGAGGCACTCACGCGTAAGTTTATACTTCCCTTCAAGATGCTGATAAGGATCGGTGACGCTGCTGAGAATGATGGTGCCGTTCTGGGCCCGCGGGAGTTGACGTCCGAGAAGCACCGGTGCATTCAGTTTCACGTCCACGAATTGGCCCCATGGCTCAGTATGGCCGCTATATTTCTTCATAAAAGTGGCGTAGCAGTAACGGCATCCATGGGAGCACCCTGTATAGGGATTGACGGTATAGCTGATGCCCTCGATCCCGGACCGAGAGAGAATGGACTTGGCCTGTATTTCCCTGACGACTAGGCTCACGCGTTATTATAACACGCAGGCACGATTGCGCGGGGGCACGAGAGACGCGAAGCACGGTGTGTTGGAAAGAGATCTGGCGGTGTGCTACAGTTACTCCGAGGTAACCCATTGGCGACTCTACTGTCCCGTTGCGCGTTGTGCATGACTCCCGCGCTGATATTCCTGCTGATCACAGTATCTGTCGACCCTGCAGTCCAACAGAAAAGATTTCTCACGATCGCGGCGGTCGGTGATGTCATGATGGGGACGACCTTTCCTGCAGAGAAACTCCCTCCCCACGACGGGCAGCATCTTTTTCGAGAGGTACGGAAGAGCCTGAGGGGCGCAGACGTAGTGTTCGGCAACCTGGAGGGTCCCCTTATTGACGGAGGCATCACAGACAAATGTGCCGGCCGGGAAGAATCGGCAGTGTGCTACACGTTCAGGACGCCGACCAGATACGTTGCGCACCTGGCGGAGGCAGGCTTCAACGTGGTGAGCACCGCGAACAACCATATCCTGGACTTTGGGCTTGAAGGGGAGAGAAGTACCCGGGCAACCCTGCGGGGCGCATTTGTGCAGCCGGCAGGTGGTAAGGACGTTGCAAGGATTCGCGTCGCCGGGAAAAGAGTGGCTCTGGTGGGGTTTTCCTTTTCGAAGAACGGCTCATCTTTCCCGTCAGTCCTGGACATCAACGGCATGAGGCGCGTAGTGAAAAAACTGAAAGCCGAAAACGATATTCTTATCGTCTCGTTTCATGCAGGCCCCGAAGGAACAGATGCGCTTCACATAGGCGATGGCGCCGAATTCCATGAGGGGGAAAGAAGAGGCGAGACAAAACGATTTGCTCATGAGGCGGTGGATGCCGGAGCAGACCTGCTCATAGGGCACGGTCCGCACGTCGTACGGGGCTTCGAACTCTACAAGAACAAACTGATCGCGTACAGTCTCGGGAATTTCGCTACGTACAGAGGCATCAACACGCAGGGTCTCAGTGGGATCAGCCTGATACTCCACGCCGAACTGGACCTGGAGACAGGGAATCTTGTATGGGGAAGAGTAGTCCCGGTGAGGCTCCGTAATGGCGGCATTCCCTTCAAGGACCAAAAGCAGGCAGCGCTGCACCTTATCCGAACGCTTTCCTCAGAGGATTTCAGCGAGCAGAACCTGCGGTTTGACAATACGGGGGCTTTTTATGCCTCGCCTCTCCTCCAGAATATCCGCGCGTATTTCTCACCTTCGGGGTATTGAACCGAAAGTTCGCCCTTGTATGCCTTGTTGACCGCTTCGCCTATCCTGCGGGCAATATGCTCATAGGTCGTGCGGATCTCTATCTTCGTGCCGGTGTCTATCAAGGAGATGATCCTCTCAAGGGGACGGGACGTTTGCTCCGCCTTTTGGGTGTTCGCGATAATGTTCATGATATCGCTCTTGTGCTGCAAAAGAAAATCGCCTGCGAGGGTTACGACGCCGCCTTCGAACTTGTCTTCTATTCTGCGGCATGCTGGACAGACCATCTTGGCTGCTTGCGGGGGCAATTTCTTGACCCATTCAAATGCGCCATTCCTGAAGAGAACACCGCACCGTTGGCACACTGAAGGATCACGGTATCTCTGTTTGACGAAATAGGGATCATGTACATCTTCCTGCAACAGCCTATCTTGTCTTGCCATGTTTTCCCTCCACGGTGTGATTCTGTTTGCCTGATACAATATAAGCCCCGACTATCAAGATATCATCCTCAGGTTGAAAAAAATTGCTTTTTGCATTTAACCTGAGGCCGCTATGGTCGATAACGTATTAGAGGAATCGTATGTCTAGGATTGCACTCAAATACGTGGAGGTCGGCATGCAGCTTTCGAAAGCTGCATGCAACGATGCCGGCGTGAAGCTTATCAACGAGGGCACTGTCGTAACGGATAAGATTATTCAGAAACTCGTCAATGCAAACGTCCGGTACGTATTCGTAAAGCGCGAGGCGGACGCAGTACGCCTTGAAGACGAGCTATCGGCCCTGGATGCACGATTCGCCAGGACCCGCGGAAAGCCGCACATGGAAGAGCTGAGAAACCTACTGCAGGGGCATTTAGAGGAGCTTTACTCGTGCTGACTGCACGTGACGTGAGATCGCAAATTGAACAAATGGGTGCGCTTCCCACCATCCCGACGGTTCTGAGGAAGTTGCTGGAAATGTGTGAAAATCCGAGAGTTTCACTGGCTGAAATAGCAACGGTTGTCTCTCAGGACCCTGTACTTGCCGCAAAAATTCTGAAAGTCGTGAATTCACCGATTTACGGATTTCCAGGGCGCATATCGTCGCTGACCCAGGCTTTGCTCCTTCTCGGTTTGAATGTCGCCAGGGGCTTGCTCCTCGGGGTTTCTGTATTGGAGATTATGCGCAAATCGATTGTCGGTCTCTGGGAGCACTCCGTTGGCTGTGCGATAGTGTGCGGAATCATCGGTAAGAAAAAAGGACTGAAGGACCCGGAGGAGGTCTCGGTGGCCGGATTGCTCCACGATATCGGCAAGGTCTTCCTTAGCCTCCAGTTCCCGGACGTGTACAAGCAGTCTATGGACGAAGCCGGCACGAGGTGTATGTTTATCACTGAAGCGGAGAGGGAATTTTTCGGCGCGACGCATGGTGAGGTCGCTGCCTGGATAGGAAAGAAGTGGAATTTTCCGCGCAGCCTGGTCGAGGAGATCGCGTATCATCATCGGCCCACTCTTGCGAAGCATTACGGCCTCCAGACGGCGATCGTGCATTTCTCCGATATACTTGTCAGGGGAAGGGGTTTCGGCTTTGCGGGTGACGGACTGGTGCCGAACGTCAACGAGACCGCCTGGCGGTTGCTGGATCTTTCCGACGCGGATATACGAGAGATATTGATCGCTACGGAGGACGTGCTGTCACAAACGGAAGATCTCCTGGTGCCGGGAAGGGCAGCTTGAAATCGGTCGTGCTGCTCACTGCGGATCTGGTCCTGCGAAACAAGCTGGAGCGTCTTCTGGCCGATTCCTTTCGTGTGGTTCTCTTCAGTAATATTCAATCCTCCCTCGACTATGTATACAGCTCTATGCCCGACCTTATTGTCATCGAGTCGGCAGGCGTCAATGATCCCTGGACATGGGGGATCCTGAGCGACTTAAAAAACGATCCGATTTTTGGCCAGATTCCGGTCATGGTCGTCGCTGAAGATACCATGGTTTCACCCAACCGGCACGGCATGATCGCGGATGATTACGTGAGAAAGTCGAACCTGGAGGCTGAATTGAGGGCCCGCGTCGAGTTATGCCTGCAGCGGTCAGCCCGTTTTGTGGAGATCAACCCATTGACAAGACTCCCCGGCAATATCGCCATCCTCAAGCAGATACAGAGCAGGCTTGATTCAGGCGAAGTCTTTGCGGTGGCCTGGGCTGACCTCGATGACTTCAAACCATTCAACGATAAGTACGGGTTCTCTCGCGGCGACGAGGTGCTCAAAATGGTAGGAAGGCTGATTCTCAACACAGTCAAGGAGGAGCAGCCGGCCAACAGCTTCATCGGCCACATCGGAGGAGACGACTTCGTATTCATCGTCAATTACGAGCAGGTTGGCGTTATATCAGAGAAGATCATACGAAATTTCGACGGCATCATCTCGATATTCTACGATGAGGAGGAAAGGGAGAAGGGTTTCATAGAGGCAGTTGACAGGACCGGAAACAGCCTCTCTTTCCCCATAATGTCCATCTCTATCGGCGTGGCGCACAACAAATTTGTACCATTCA
This sequence comes from Syntrophorhabdales bacterium, assembly GCA_035541455.1. Taxonomy (NCBI): domain Bacteria; kingdom Pseudomonadati; phylum Thermodesulfobacteriota; class Syntrophorhabdia; order Syntrophorhabdales; species Syntrophorhabdales bacterium. The sequence continues at coordinate 10,807 of DATKNH010000146.1, read as the reverse complement.
CCCTCTCAGTTGAGATAACGGAAATAGCTTCGGAGATGAAGCGCTATTCCAAGCAGACGGAGGGTAGTTGTTATAGACTGGACAAACGCCTGACCCGCAGAACATAAGGAAGTATCCGCGCAAGTTGACTATGCCATGACGCCAGATTAAAATATGGGCCATGGCAATCCATCCCATCCGAAAGTATCCCGATCCGGTGCTCAGGAAAGTTGCTGACAAGGTGACCGATGTCTCTGGTGAACTCTGCAGGCTCTCAGAAGACATGATCGAAACCATGCGTGCGGCTCGGGGCGTGGGTCTGGCAGCTAACCAGGTAGGTCTTGCTGTGAGGATCATAACCCTCGACATGGGATTGGAAAAGGAATCGGAGCCGCTCGTCCTCATTAATCCTGAGATTATTGAACTCGCTTCAGAAGAGACCGCCGAGGAAGGCTGCCTGAGTCTGCCCGGATTTTACGAGACAGTGAAAAGGGCAAAGAAGGTACTGGTGAAGGCTGTCGGTGTGGACGGCAAAGAATTCACAATGGAGTGCGAAGGGTTGTTGGCCAGGGCTTGTCAGCATGAGATTGACCACCTGAACGGGATTCTCTTCGTAGACCATTTGAGCCCCATCAAGAGACAACTATTCCGAAAGGAATATATGAAGGAGTAGATGAGGGTACTTTTCTTCGGTTCCTCACGTTTTTCGGTTCCTCCTCTTCAATCGATTCATTCCCTGGTCTCTTTTGTTGTTACGAAAAGAGCAAAGCCAAAAGGGCGGGGTTATGTGGTGGGTGACAGTGATGTGGCTCAGTTTGCACGTAGCCTTGAATTGCCTCTTTTTGAGCTTGATTCTTTCAAAGATCCGGTTGCCCATGACATAGCGGCGCTCAGACCGGATTTGCTCGTGGTAGTCAGCTTTGGGCTTATCATACCTAAATGGTTTCTCGATGCGCCGGCGATCGGCTCCATCAATGTTCATCCTTCGCTTCTGCCGAAATATCGTGGACCTGCGCCCATTCAGTGGGCTGTCCGAAACGGAGAGTCAGAGACGGGCATCAGCATCATCAGAATGAGCGAAAGGATGGATGCAGGTGACATCCTGTATCAGGAGCGGTTTTGTATTGAGGAGAGCGAAGATGCTGAAAGGCTGTCAGAGAGGCTTTCCCAAAGAACAGCAGTGCTGCTACCAGGATTTTTAGGAGAGATCGAACAGGGCGGACTGCCGGAAGGCAGGGCTCAAAAAGAGGAGGATGCTACCTACACTCCCATGATCAGCAGGGAGATGGGGCTGATCAATTGGGCTGCAGGTGCAAGTGAGATCGTAAGGCAGGTCAGGGCGCTGGTAGGCTGGCCCACAGCTTACACGTATATCGACGGCAAGCTGTTGAAGGTGTTTGCAGCCGACTTTGGGCACCGAACTGAAGAGGCGGAGCCGGGCAGGGTGCTCGAAGTATTGCCTGGAGGGTTGCTGATAGCCACGCCGGGCGGTTCTGTCCTGTTAAGGGACGTACAAATGGAGAATCGCAAGAGAATGAATGGCGCGGAATTCGCCAGAGGCTATAGGGGCATACTCGGTAAAAAGCTAGGCTTATGACGCACTTAGGTCATTTTTCTGTTGACAGACAGGCTTTTGGACTTTATTATCAAGATAGTAGGGCCGGTGGTATTCTTTTTGCTAGGACAGGAGGGATGAGAAAAGCGCTGCTCGGACTCGTGTGCATGCTGGCTGTTTTCGGAATGGCAACTGCCCTCGCTCCAAATGGGTCTAGCGCAATAGCGTCCGTACCGGTGGCCGTGCCGATGTTAGAAGATCGGCAGTCTCTGGCAAACGACCGGAACGATCTGAGTATAACGCTGCCTGCCGGGAAGGGGAGGGCGGTCGGTGATCCGAGTGATTCCTCCTCCGTTGAGATAGAGGAAGAAGAGTCGCCTCTTCTTGTTGGCCCTGGTTCCCTTGAGAACTTTGATATCCCCGTAGTTTTCAACGAGGCTGTTCAATACTTCATCCATTTTTTCACCGTCGAAAAGAGAAAAGTCTTTACGAACTGGCTGCGCCGCTCGGAGCGGTACGTGCCGATGATCAGGGACATATTGAGGCAGCACAATCTGCCTGAGGACCTTGTCTACCTGGCGATGATTGAGAGCGGCTTCAATACGAGGGCTTATTCGCCGATGAAGGCGTGCGGCCCATGGCAATTCATCTACGAGACCGGGGAGCGATACGGCCTCAGAGTGAATCACTGGGTTGATGAGAGAAGAGACCCGGAAAAATCAACCATAGCAGCGGCACGGTACCTTCGAAGCCTGTTCAATCAGTTTGGTGACTGGTACCTGGCAGCGGCCGGGTACAATGCTGGAGAAAAACGGATTGAAAGGGCGATACTACGCCATGAGACAACCGATTTCTGGGAGCTGAGCAAATACAATACGCTGCCGAAAGAGACGCGGGAATATATTCCTCAACTGATAGCTGCGGCCATTATTGCGAAGAATCCCGAAAAGTATGGATTCACCAACATCGCGTATGAGAGCCCTATCGAGTTTATTCGGGTACAGGTCCCGGGGGGTGTGCGGCTCGAGACTGTAGCGCGCGCCGCGTCTGTTGAGATGGCCGTAATCAAGTCGCTCAACCCGGAACTGCTGACAGGCATAACACCGCCCGATGCACAGTCTTATGCTATGAAACTTCCAACTGGGATTGAAGCACAGGAGTTCCGGGAGAATATGGTTCAGGCGCTGCAGAACGAACGTAAGGTAAAGGGTTTCACGACGCATATCGTGAAGAAGAAAGATTCTCTACCGAAGATCATGAAACGCTACGGCGTCTCCTATGCCGAGCTCACACTGGTCAATTACTGCGATGGAGGCCTGAAAACAAAGCAGGGAAGCGCGATCTACATTCCATCATTCTATAAGCAGGTTGCGAACAAAAGCGAAGAGGACGTCAGGACGGCAGGTGCACCGAAAACGGAAGTGTCGGCGAAGCATTTGGAAGCCCGCAATGAGACACCTGCAGTACCCAAGACGGCTCCCAAGGCTGAGAAGAAGAAAGAAGTAAAGGCGTTTCACATTGTCAAGAAAGGTGAGCGGCTGACAGATATCTCCGAGAAATATGGTGTTGATGTCGCCACACTGAAAGAGATCAACAGGCTCAAGAAGGACCAGATTTACCCGAACATGCGGATCGAGCTGGTCAGCAAGAAAATGACTCAGCCCAGACCGGCCGCAAAGTATCACACGGTGAAAAAAGGAGAGAACCTTTCAGACATCTCTGAGAAGTATGGCGTGAACATGGTAACGCTGAAGAAGGTAAATAAGCTCAGAAATGATCGCATTATGGCTGGCATGAAGTTGCGCCTGCCCGATAAGAAAGGCTAGACTTTCAGGACAAGATTAATCATATCCCCGCGTGTAAATCCCATCGCATGGAAAAACTGAAGAAGATCCCAATCGTTCCAGTTAACAAGCGTATAAATGGTATCAACACTGTGAGCCCTGAGATTGGTTACTAACGCATTGGCCAGCTCTTTGGCTATGCCTCGATTCTGGTAATCCGGATCTATACCGATTGTGTCTATCCAGCCAATGTTGTTCGGGACTTTGAATTCCCACCCGCTGACCTCGCCGAGAATGAAACCCGTCACTTTCCCGTCTACCTCGGCTACAAGAGATGCGTCGTGGGGGCGCGAATCAGCTTGCTTGATGATCTTCGTCACCCAGTAATCTCGTCGTGGTTCCCCGAGCACCTTGGTGTCTATGTCAACGATTGCGTCAAGGTCGTCGTCCCTCATAATCCTGATGGTGAGTTTGTCAAGGAAGTTGCTCATTATGAATCTCCATCGCGGGCGTACGGGTGCTCCTGTACCGCGAATATTCGTTGATTGTGTGTTGCTTGTGAATTCTATAACATAGGCGAATGAGAAAAATCAACCACTTTCGGGCAGGCTATTATAAAGAGGCGTCAGTTCCCGGAATCCTCTTTGAGGCTCGCAATCTGGTCAGCCCATTCGACCGATTCCAGGTAGAGCTTTGGTACTATTGTCTGGTTTAGCGAGAGCTTATTGATAGACTTCAAGAACTTCTCCCAATTCCCGCTCTGATAATTTATAACCAGTTCAAAAATATCCCTGTATTTGTTCTTGATGCCGAGGAGGGCATTCTTCACCTCGGCAGATAGGTGCATCGACTTGACTATCTCAGACAAGGGCCTACCGATAAGAACGTCCAGCAGGGAAAACATGCCCACGAAAAAGAGTTCTGACTCGGCCCCCTTAAGGCCAACGTGAGGGGTGAGTGCCTCGCACATTTTGGCCCTGATGAGGGAAGTGACGATGACTTCAGATGGTTTGTCCTTCCCGATGAATGTGAAGAGGACGAGGGAAGCCCATTTTCTCACTTCACTTTCGCCCAGTAAGACCATAGCGTGCCTGATAGAGGTGATATGCTCGCGGAGTCCGAAATATGCGGAGTTGATGTAGTTAAGCAGCGTGTAACACAGGGAAGGATCCTGCTTGATCACCTTTTCCAGCTGAAAGAAGTCGAGTTCCCGGCGGTTTACTTCCCGTACCATCTCCATGTAATTGAGCTTGATAGTGGGGATGTCCTTCCCTGAAACCATTACCGGTTTGCTGAAGAAGTATCCCTGAAATAAGGCGTAACCTTTCGTGACTGCGTCCTTGAAGTCCTGCCTGGTTTCTACCTTCTCAGCCAGAAACTGTTTTGAGTACTGTGACAGGCGCTGGATAACCTTTCCGCGATCTTGTTCAGGCGTAAGTTTGAAGTCGACCTTGACAATATCGGCAATCTGAAGAAAAGCGTCCTGAGTGGTGTTGGCGAGCGTGTAGTCGTCGAGTGCCAGGGTGAAACCTGCTTCCTTCAAATCACGACACGCCTTAAGAGAGGGCTCGTCCGGCTCCACATCTTCCAGTATTTCGACGACGGTTCGATCGTTGGGAAGACTAAGAGCCACGCCGCTCACGAGCAGATCTTTGGTGAAGTTTATAAAGGCTTTTTTTCGACCGGTAAGTACTTCGGGCCCTGCCATGAGAAAGGCGTTACGTATTACACTGAGCGAAGCCTGGCTTCCGTCAGTTCCTTCATACGCATTAGCGGAACCCGAACGGTAGAGCAGCTCATACCCGTACACCGCCTGGTGCGCGTCGAAGATCGGCTGTCGTGCTACAAAAACGTCCATGCTGCCTTGCTCACAGTCCCGTCAATCCTGGGTGGTAAACACAAAGACCCGCTCCAGGGCGTCTCCAGGGGGCGGCACACCGTTCATTACCCGCCGCCTGCGATAGGCCGAAATGTTCAGCTGGCCTCTTTTTCCTGTGTGACTCGCCGCAAATCGTCATTTAGCGATGCTTGGTATTCAAGCATGGCTTTTGTCTCGATCGAGAGGAGATCAATGGGGCGAATGCCCAGCGAGGTACATTTGTTACTGAGCTCTTCATACTTTTCATCATCGAGGTCTTCGGTGATGGCGAGCAACGTGCCCAGGACTCCTGCCCGCTCCGTAAGAGCGTCGCGAATTTCGTCCGCAAGGCTCAGCTTTTCCACGATTTCTTTAAGTGGTTTTCCAAAGAGCACGTCAACGAAAGAAAGCATACCGACAATGAAGGCGCTATCGGCGGCTGTCTTGCTCCCCGTCACGCGCTCGGCCAGCAGTTCCATCATGCGGCCGCGGGTGAGGACCTTCTCGACAAGCGGGTTGAAGGTGTGGTCCCGATGATCAACAGTGAAGAGGAGCAATCCAACCCATTTCTGCAGATTCCCGTAGCCGAGTAAAGCAATTGCCTGTCTTATGGAGGTAACGCGCTGCTGCACGCGGAAAAAGGCAGAGTTAATCAACTTGAGAAGTCCGAACGAAAGCTCCGGATTCTTCTTGAATACGGCTTCCACCTTGTACACGTCTTCGTCTCTGGCAAGGTGGGCCGAGAGCTCCAGGAGAAGCAGTTGAGACGGGGATACGGATTTTGAACCCGCTACGGGTTGTTTATAGTAGAATCGGCCTTCGTACAGGTCGAAGCCCAGGTCCTGGCAAATGGCGTACTCTTCCTCTGAGTTTACATCAGAAGCGAGGAGTTTGGCCGGTAGTTTCTTGACCAGGCTCACGTCTTCCGCCATCCTGGCATGATCTTTCCCGGTCGCGCTCAGCTCTACAAACTCGGCCACTTGCAGAAATGGCGAGAAGGACTTGTCGGGTGCGAATTTATTGAGGCAGAAACGATATCCCTGTTCGTGAAGGACCTTGCACTGCTCTATCAACACCACATTTTCCAGCGAAGTCTCACTGGAGATTCCAAGCACCACTCGTTCCTTCGGAACGAGTGCAGTGATGTGGTTATTTACCAGGTCCGGGCCAAGGTTGACTAATGCCAGCTTTTCTCCCGTTACCTGGCGAAGATCCCCTTCCTTCAGAAAAAGGGCGAGAGCCTCACCCTGAGATTTCGTCGGTATGACATCAGGCCGAAAGGCATTAATGTCACGGAATCGAACCTCATATCCGACGATATTCCGGCTCTTGTCTAACAGTGGATTCCTGGTCATAAAGGACTGGTTCATAGAGGCATTCCTCGCAATGCCGATAGTTTGATACTATAGGGATTCCCATCATTGGGGGAAGCAATAAGTATGCCAAAATGGTACGGTCGCACGTCCACCACGGATCTCGTGGGTTTCGCAAGAACCACGGGTGATCGTAAGAACGACCTAATGGAGCTTTTTTGACCGGAGTGGGCGAATATGGTGCTACGCCCGCCCCTTGACAATTGACCGGACCATCGGTTACACTGTCGAGTGCTTCGGGCCCATAGCTCAGCTGGAAGAGCCACCGGCTCATAACCGGTAGGTCCCTGGTTCGAGCCCAGGTGGGCCCAATTAATTAAGTGAGGCATGGATGAGTGTCATTTATTCCTGCAATAGGTAGGATTACCACGAGGGGGTGTACAGACCGTACACCCCCTTTTACATTCAAGGAGGCAGGCCGTTGATAGAGGAATTGGGTACGCTTTGCGAGATGCAAAAACTGGACACGCAGTTAATTGAACATGAACGGAAGAGAGCACAGGGCCCGAGAAGAATTGCTGAGATCGAGCAAGACCTCCAGAATGCGAAGGAAAAGCTGAGCAAAGAGAAAGAGGTCATTGAGGAGCTGGACAAGGAGAGGCGGCGAAAGGAGAAGGAGCTCGACGATGAGAAGGAAAGAATAAAAAAGGTGCAGTCAAAGCTTTACGAGATAAAGACGAACAAGGAGTATCAGGCAGTACTGAAGGAGACCGAAGCGGCTCAGGCGGCCAACGATAAGACTGAGGAGGAGATCATTCTGTTGCTCGAGCGTATTGAGGAGCTGCGCAAGGATTATGAAGCCTCAATTGCCTACGTGAAGAAGAGGGACAAAGAAGTCGAGATTGAAAAGAAGGAACTGGAAAAAGAGATGACTTCTGTCGAAGCTGTAGTGACAGAGCTGAGAAAACAACGCGATGCACTGTTAAAGAACGTGAGTAAAGAGGCCAAAGCGCGGTACCATACGCTGATGGAGAAGAGAAACGGACTGGCGATCGTCAACGTGAAGAATGGTGTCTGTCTGGGCTGCTACATGAACATTCCTCCGCAACTCTTCATCGAAGTCACCAAGAATGCCAGCCTGATCTCGTGCCCCAGTTGCAACAGAATCTTTTGCTATCAGGAAGAAGAGTGAGGGATTTATCCGTCTACGTGGATGGCGCTTCCCTGGGCAATCCGGGACAGTCAGGCGCCGGAATCGTCGGGTATGACGAAGCCGGCAATGAAGTCCGGAGGGAGAGCATACATCTGGGTACAATGACCAATAACATGGCGGAATACGAGGCCCTGGTGCGCGCGCTGCGCATGGCGCGTGAGATGGCCGTTGAAGCCGTGTCCGTTTATACGGATTCTGAGCTCGTTGCAAAACAGGTCCTGGGCTTATACAAAGTGAAGAATGACAGGCTGAAGAACTACCTCAACGAAGCACACCGTCTGATAGGCGAATTCAGAAGGTTTGAGATACGTCATATTCCCCGAGAGAAGAACGGGCTTGCAGACAAGCTCGCCAAAAGTGCAGCTGCACGGCAGCCGGGGTAGACGTGTAGCCGCGGGGAGCAATCCCTGAGGAAAGTCCGGGCGTCGCAGGGCAGGGTGGTCCCTAACGGGGACTGGGGGAAACCCTAAGGAAAGTACAACAGAAAGCATACCGCCTCGCTTCATGCGGGGTAAGGGTGAAAAGGCGGGGTAAGAGCCCACCAGCATTCAGGAGACTGAATGGCTTTGCAAACCCCACCCGACGCAAGGCCAAAAAGGGGGCTGCAGTTATCTGCGGCGGGGATGGCCCGTCCCTTAACCCAGGTAGGCCGCAAGAGGCTCAGAGTAATCTGAGTCCAAGAGAAATGGCTACAGGCTGATCACTTCAGCAACAGAACCCGGCTTACAGTCTACCCCGTCTGCTCTTTACATCCGCCTGCAAATCATCTCTGTGTTCGCGTCAAATAAAGTCATGCATGGCGCGTGAAATAAAGTCATGCAAGATTTTAAATAAAGCTATGCATGGTGACGGCGACCTAGCCACTCAATTCCGAAAGTGCGACCGTGTGATGATTTATAATGCTGCGGGTTACATGAAGAAACGGCAATCGTAAACATCGTTGACTAGGTCAGGCGCTTGCTTTATCACTTCAGCGAATACCTGAGAATAAACGAGTGTGACGGGGAGTGTCTTGTAGAGTGTGTTGTTGTTCCAGTCGACTTTCGTAAACCCAAGGATAGTCAGGCAAGTATCATACCAACCGCCATCTCCCGAAAACCGACGCAATATTATCGGGTCAGGCAGAGGTTTCAATCCTCCCTCCTTGAAAACCGGTTGATTCAGATTGATCGGATTGACTGACATCACCGTACCCTGTGTCCAGAGCAGGCATTCACTCTCTGTGAGTGGCTGGTACAAACCTCTATCTACCGGGTAATTTGTCGGCGTAATACCTTACCTTTGACGTAGGGATTAAGTTTTACACCGTACCAGTTATTTCTACGGACAACCTGTACCATTTCAATTTCGGTTTTGACTCCGAAGGCATCCAGCGTTCCCTGAATTTCCTCTTCAGTAAAATGGGAAGTCTTGTGAATGAAAATTTCGCGTGCTATGCGTCCGCTATGGCCACGCTGATAGACGAGCAGCGTCCGGGACAATACAGATTGCATCTCTTGATAGCTGAGATACGGATTACCTTTTCGATCAGTTGAGAATTCGCGCGTATCGTATGCAACGAATTCGAACCCGCTACCATCAGGGTCGAAGACTTGACTACAACAGGTAGTGTAGTCATTGCCATCAGGGTGTTTTTTTATTGCATAACTTAACCCGATACACGCCTCGTCCTTGTCGAATACGGCTAGCTTCCAAGGGATGTCACCCGCTTTTGCATAGAGCGCCACGCTCATGCCCCACATTACATTTGCCCTGCATGTGCGATTCAAAGACGTGTCATTGACTATCTGGATTGGCACACTCAAACGTGCCAGCTTTGCTTTGATTCCATCATGAAGATCAAACCCTTCATACTCGAAACAGTCCTTCCAGATGTCCGGTAGATACATCAATAGCACATCAAAGGAAGTTCGTTGAAGCAGAAGCCCCTTAAGTGACTCGAGAATGCAAGCAATGAGGGACTGACCGTCCTTTGATTGGGCGAGCTTGTGGCACTCGGGAGGTGCCTCCCATTTCAGATTTGTATTCGGTGTTACAATGGGAACACGGAAGACCTTATCGAAACCGTTGTACACCGGGTAGTAGTTTGTGGCCTCTTTAAGCGTAGCAGTGGTATTTAGTTCTGACATTATTCCATCATTCCATCCAGGGCCGAGAATGACTCACGAGGGGCGAAGTACGCTATTTTCACCGAGGCTGGATAATGGAGATCGGAGCTGTAAGGGCCAGCGTCCGTGAGGCCTCGTAGCGGGTGTATATCCCGGTGACCATCGGCAAATAGCAAGGATGGTTCAGGCAGGATCGTGTGTTCTGCGAGCATATATGCTCTATCGCTCACTTGTGCCCTCCCGCACGGCTGAACGCGACTTTGCTTCTTCACCAAACCGCCGTGCAAGTCAAGCAGAAAAAGGGGCGGGGCTAATCACCCAGCCTTTACGGAGGGGTGATTACTTACAAGAAATTACACCCGTCATAGTAGAAGAGCCTTGGGTCTGTGAATTGAAGTTGCGACTAATAACATCAAAATCTCCGCCACAAGTTTCCCTGGCTTTCGTATTCCAGTCACTCACAAGCTCTGAGTCCTTTCCAATCGACCTACTCTTGGCAAAGACTTCATATTGGTTATCTCCGATTTTTCTCACCTGGGTCGGGAGAGAACTAGAAGCACAAGCAACGATGACCATGCCAAGCGTAACTGCGAGCAGTAAAGTAATAATCTTCACGTAAGCACCTCCTTCTTATCTGGTTCTATGCGGCCTTTTGAAGTCCGTCGGCGCACTTGACTCAAGGTGACATAACATTGGCTGCATTTCTTGATTCTCCAACAAGCTCCTGCGCAAGTCAACTGGAATTTGCTGAATAGAACAAAAACCTCCGAAACATACCCTGATAAGATACTCGCTTTGCCTCGGTAATCCTCACACGGCGCAAAGGCGGATAATTCTGCCTTTGTAGATACTATGCTAGATTGCGTGCCCTCTGACGGGTATTGCTATACTCGAAAGAAAAACAAGGAGGCTCGCAATGAAGATGGTGGCGCAGATAGGTAAAGGGTCGTATGTAGGAAAACAGGTTTTCGTGGGGATCGACGTCCATAAAGAAAGC
>DATKNH010000145.1 GCA_035541455.1 Syntrophorhabdales bacterium | reverse complement strand
TGTCGTGCTCTGGGGTAGTGGTGAGCCATACCGTGAGTTTCTCCACGTGGATGACCTCGCTTCGGCCTGTGTGACACTGATGGAACACTATGATTATCCGGAAGTGGGTGAATTCCTGAATGTGGGAGCCAGCGACGATATGCGTATTAAGGAGCTGGCCCTTCTCGTCAAGAACATTGTTGGCTTTAAGGGCAAAATAAACCACGACATGACAAAAAAAGATGGTGTTCCCAGGAAGCTTCTCGATAGCAGCCGTTTGAAAAAATTGGGCTGGTCACCGGCAATACCAATTACTGACGGCATACGGCAGGCCTATGCGTGGTATACATCGTCGTGATCAAGGAGATGGTATAAATGAGTGTGAGCCCGGCCGACTCCTCGGCTCCGATCATCAGGATACGTCGGTCTCGAGGAATAGCCGCCCTGCAATTGAAGGATTTGTGGAACTATCGCGAACTCGTCTATTTCCTGGTGTGGCGCGACATCAAGGTGCGCTACAAGCAAACTGTCATAGGGGCTGCCTGGGCCATCCTCCAACCCTTGGTAACGGCGCTCATCTTTACCCTGGTGTTCGGCATTTTGGTCGGTGTGCCTTCAGACGGCCTGCCCTACGCAGTATTCCTCTACACGGCGCTCGTCCCCTGGAGCTATTTTTCAGAAGGGATCAGCCGCGGTGGAGCGAGCGTCGTCGCGAACACAAACCTTATCAGCAAAGTCTACTTCCCCCGTCTGGTGATCCCAGTCGCTTCAATTATAACGCCGGTTATCGATTTCGCGCTCTCCTTTCTCATCCTGCTGGGCCTCATCGCCTGGTTTAGCATCACGCCGACATGGGCGATTCTAACACTGCCCCTCTTCTTTCTTCTGACCGTAATGACGGCACTCGCTGTCAGCCTCTGGTTCTCCGCACTTAACGTAAGGTACCGGGACGTGGGCTATACTATACCTTTCGTGATCCAGGTCTGGATGTTTGCTTCACCCATTATCTATCCCGTCACCATAATACCCTTCAAATGGCGCCTGCTATACAGCCTGAACCCGCTGGTGGGCGTGGTCACCGGTTTCCGCTGGGCCCTGTTGGGCAAGGAAAGTCCAGATTTCTGGACCATGGGGATAAGCGTCGCAGGCGTCCTCATGCTACTGGCAGGAGGCGTTCTCTATTTCAGGCAGACGGAGCGGACCTTCGCGGACGTGATCTGATGGGCCAAAGTACTATCACTGTTGACAGCATTTCCAAACAGTACAGCATCGGGCCGACCCGGGCCTATCACACACTACGCGATCAGCTCGCCAATGGTTTTAAGAGGCTCTTCAGCCACCCGCCTGTGTGTGACGATGCAGAGAACAGCATTTGGGCACTGAGGGATGTCTCCTTCGAGGTGAAAGAGGGCGAGGTGATGGGGATTATAGGTCGGAACGGGTCCGGGAAGAGCACACTGCTCAAGATCCTCTCCCGCATCACCGAACCGACCGAGGGTGGTGCGGAAATCCGCGGTCGCGTCGCATCCCTGCTCGAAGTAGGTACAGGCTTTCACCCTGAACTGACAGGCAGAGAGAACATTTACCTGAGCGCAGCCATCCTGGGTATGAGAAAATCAGAGATCACGCGCAAATTCGACGAGATACTGGCCTTTTCAGAGGTGGAACGCTTAATAGATACGCCCGTAAAGCATTATTCAAGCGGCATGTATGTGCGCCTTGCCTTTGCTGTGGCGGCTCATCTGGACCCCGAGATCCTGCTCATTGACGAGGTGCTTGCCGTGGGTGATGCACGATTCCAGAAAAAATGCCTCGGCAAGATGGAGGAGGTTGGCAAAGAAGGTCGCACCATCCTGTTTGTGAGTCACAACATGGCCATGGTCGCATCTCTGTGCAGCAATTGCATATTGCTTCACGAAGGGCACGTGCTCGCATCCGGTCCCGCAAGCAGTGTCATCCAGAAATATTCTTCCGAAGGGGCAGAGATTGTAGGTGAAATTGATTATACAAAAAGCAGCCGCAAGCCCGGAGATACCACTGCGCTCTTGCTGAAGGCCCGCCTGACCAATGAAAAAGGAGAGGTGATTACCGAGACCCTTATAGACCGACCCATCGTCGTTGAAATGGAATACCAGGTAGCGGTCGATGGGGCCCGTCTGACGCCCAATTTTCACATTTTCGGCCCTGGCGGCACATGTGCATTCGTGACATCGGACGCAGTTATAGACCCTCCTGGTTTGCTAAAAACTGAGCGCGGCGTCTATCGTGCGCGCTGTACGATCCCTGGCAACTTTCTTAACGATGGCATTTACTACGTGGGTTTCGCTGTAAGCACCATGGAAACGCTGAAGATACATTTCTACGAAAAAGATCTGCTCAATGTGAACATAATTGATCCGATAGAAGGGACTGTTACAAGAGGCAATTATTTTGGCCCGATGCCGGGTGTGGTGAGACCGGTCCTATCCTGGGAAAGCGAGAGGCTCTCATGAAGGTGGTAATTCTTGCGGGTGGAATGGGTACGAGAATAAGCGAAGAAACCACGGTACGTCCGAAACCTATGATCGAGATCGGTGGAAAGCCGATCCTCTGGCACATCATGAAAATTTATTCCCACTTTGGGTTTAATGATTTTGTCATCTGCCTCGGTTACAAGGGCTACATCATAAAAGAGTACTTCTCCAACTACTTCTTACATATGAGCGATGTTACATTCGACATGGAACGGAACACCATGGAGGTTCACCAGAAATATGTGGAACCCTGGAGGGTTACGCTTGTGGACACCGGCACCGATACACAGACTGGAGGAAGGGTCAAGCAGATCGCCTCGTATATCGGCAAAGAAAGGTTCATGCTGACCTACGGGGATGGTCTGGCAAACGTGAACATCAACGCCCTGGTGGACTATCACAAGACGCACGGCAAGCTGGCGACCGTGACCTCTGCACAGCCCTCGGGCCGCTTCGGAGCGCTTATCTGCGACGCCGTAAATAAGGTTACCTCATTCCAGGAAAAGCCTGCGGGAGACGGTTCATGGATAAACGGCGGGTTCTTTGTTTTTGAATCTGCGTTGTTCGATCGCATAGCAGGAAACAATACAGTCCTCGAACGGGAACCACTCGAAGGACTGGCTCGCGACGGCGAACTCGTAGCTTACAAGCACAGCGGTTTCTGGCAACCCATGGACACACTGCGGGACAAGCTCCACCTTGAGGAGCTCTGGACAAGCGGCAAAGCACCGTGGAAAGTGTGGGAGTAAGAACAGTGGCAAGTGATGAGTGGCTAGTGTTTAGTGAAGAATTTGAAGATTTGACTAGACACCGCGCTTATGCGAGAGAATGTACCTTCGGCTGTTCACCAAACACTATACACTAAACACCAAACATTGAGGTTTTACTGTGGACGCAGACTTCTGGAAAGATAAAAAGGTTTTTGTCACCGGGCACACCGGCTTCAAAGGCTCATGGCTCTGTATCTGGCTTAACCTTCTCGGGGCAAAGGTTTACGGTTACGCACTCAGACCGCCGACCGTACCCAGCCTTTTTGAATTGGCCAGTGTAGGGGAACTGGTACAGTCAGTCATTGCAGACGTTCGGGATCTGTGGTCCCTGCAGGATGCGCTGGCACTCTTCTCTCCGGAGGTCGTTATTCACATGGCAGCCCAACCCATCGTTCGCGACTCCTACGAACGGCCGGTTGAGACATACGAGATCAATGTCATGGGCACCATTCATCTCCTCGAGGCTGTGAGAAACTCTTCCGGCATAAAGGCAGTCATCAATGTCACGACAGATAAGTGCTATGAGAACAGGGAGTGGGTCTGGCCGTACCGCGAAAACGAACCCATGGGTGGCTACGATCCCTACTCCAACAGCAAAGCGTGTTCGGAACTGATCACCTCTGCATACCGCAGCTCTTTTTTTAATCCGACGAAATATGGGGTTCACGGCGTGGCTGTGGCATCGGCCAGGGCAGGCAACGTGATCGGAGGAGGGGACTGGGCGCCCGACCGTCTTTTACCCGACTGCATCAGGGCACTGCTGAAAGGCGAGAAGGTCCTCATAAGGAATCCGCACGCAATTCGGCCGTGGCAATACGTGCTGGAGCCCCTTTCAGGCTATCTCACGCTTGCCGAACGGCTTTACAACGAAGGTACCCGCTACGCCGAAGGGTGGAATTTCGGTCCGCCTGAGGCAGACGCTAAACCCGTAGAGTGGCTTGTGCAGCGGCTCTGCGAAAAATGGGGGGAGGATGCAGGGTATGAGATTGATCAGGGGGAGCACCCCCATGAAGCACAGTACCTGAAGCTCGACTGCGCAAAGGCCGCCTCTCTTTTGGGCTGGCGTCCCCGCTGGAGCCTAGATGTCGCGGTGGACCGTGTGATCGAGTGGACAAAGGCGTACCGTGAACGCAGGGACCTCCGGGAAGTCTGCGAGCGGCAGATCAAGGAATACTGTGACAACGCAGGTGAATTATGATTTGCAGGTTTTGCGGCAAAGAGGATATTTACAAATTTTTAGACCTTGGAAGTATGCCGCCGGCAAACAGCTTCCTTACGCCGACCGAATTAGCTTCGACCAAGGAAAGTGCCTACCCTCTCGATGTCTACTTCTGCGACGTCTGCAACCTTGTACAGATAGGCTATGTAGTGCCTCCAGACGAACTCTTTAAGGAGTACATTTATTTTTCCTCAACATCCGATATGGTACATAATCACGCGAATTATCTTGCCTCGAGCTTCCAGGCGCGATTTGGTCTCAACAAAAACTCCCTGGTCGTGGAGATCGCAAGCAATGATGGCACGGTGCTTCATCATTTCAAGAAACTCGGGGTGAGAATACTCGGTGTTGAGCCGGCTACAAACATCGCAAAGGTTGCCAGTGACGCCGGTATCGAGACCCTCAACGACTTTTTCAACGAGGCAACGGCTGACGTCATCAAGGCTCGTTACGGCAGCGCCGACGTGCTGCTCGGCAGACATGTTTTTGCACATGTTCCGGAGATCAGGGGTTTTGTCAAAGGGCTGAAGAATCTGCTCGCGCCCCAAGGTGCCGTCGTGATTGAAGCTCCCTACCTTATCGATTTTATCGAAAAGACAGAATTCGATACCGTTTATCACGAGCACTACTCGTATCTCTCTGTGCGTTCCATGTCGTTCCTCTTCAATCTCTTTGACATGGAGGTTTTTGACGTGGAACGTGTGACGATCCATGGAGGTTCCATGCTCTATTTCGTCGGCCACAAGGGAGCCCATACGTTGAGCGACAACGTGGCACGCCTGGTGAACGAGGAATTGCGCAAAGGACTCAACAAAAGAGACACCTATGGAGAGTTTGCAAGGAGAACGCTGAAAATCAAAAGTGATCTTTTAGCCTTTCTGCAAAACCTCAAGGCTGCCGGTAAGCGGGTAGCCGCCTACGGGGCACCGGCCAAAGGCAACACCCTTCTCAATTATTGCGGTATCACCACTGATCTTGTGGCCTACACTGTTGACAAGAGCCCCCACAAGCAGAATCTGTACACGCCAGGAGCGCACCTCTTCGTGTACCCACCGGAAAAATTACTCGAGGATCAGCCCGACTACGTACTTCTCCTCGCCTGGAATTTTGCCGACGAAATCATCGCGCAGCAGCAGGAGTACATCAGGCGTGGCGGCCACTTTATCATGCCTATACCGGATGTAAAGATAGTATAAAGTGAGCAGTGGGCAGCGACGCAAGATTTCATGCCTGAAACGCACTTGCCCTCCCAGTTAGTAAGTTTCCACGGCTCACCGCTTACTGCTTACTGCTTACTGCTTACCGGGAGTGAAATGATCTTCACTGAAACCACCATCGGTGGTGCCTTTATCGTCGACCTCGAAAGGATGGAGGATGAGCGCGGTTTTTTTGCGCGCAGCTTCTGCCGGGAAGAATTCCAGGTTCATGGTTTGAAAACAGAGATTGCGCAGTCGAACGTCTCGTTTAATGTCAAGAGAGGTACTCTACGTGGAATGCACCTCCAGATAGCGCCTTGTGCAGAAGCAAAACTGGTCCGCTGCACCCGGGGAGCAGTGCATGACGTCATAATCGATCTGAGGCCTGACACTCCCACGTTCTGTAAATGGATTGCGGTCAGGATGACGGAGAACGATGGGCGGGCAGTCTACATCCCGGAAGGCGTAGCTCATGGCTTCCAGACACTTGACGACAACACCGAACTCTTTTACCAGATGTTCACGCCTTATGTTCCCGAGTGGCAGAGGGGCGTGAGATGGGATGACCCCACATTCCGAATTGTTTGGCCTATCCCCAACCCAACCATATCGGAACGCGACAGGAACTATCCGCTCTTCGACCGCATAAGACCGCTCTCCTAGAATGAGGCACTTTTCTCTTGATTGCTAACTGCTCACTGCTTACCGCTCGCTGGTTACGGGAATGAAAATCCTGCTTATCGGTAAGACCGGCCAGCTAGGCAGCGACCTGCTGCGCAACAACCCGGGGCATGAAATCTATGCCCCTCCGGAGAATCTGTTCGATATCACGGTGCAGACGGCCATAGACCGGGAGATGGGCGAATTCAGGCCGGATACCGTGATAAATACGGCTGCCTTCACCAATGTACCTCTCTGTGAAACAGAATACGGGCTAGCGTTCAAAGTGAACTGCATTGCGGTACGAGACCTGGCCTTGGCCTGCAAAGGGATCGGCGCCCTCTTCGTCACCTTCAGTACCGACTACGTCTTCGGCGGCGAAAAAAGAAGCCCCTATCTGGAGGATGATCGCCCTTCGCCTTTGCAGGTCTATGGCATAACGAAGCTTGCAGGTGAATATGCTGCCCTGTCGGCCGCGCCTGACCATGCCGTTATCGTGCGCACGTGCGGGCTTTATGGCAGACAGGGCACCTGGGGGAAGGGTGGCGGGAACTTCGTTGACAACCGCATCAAGGACGCCCAATCGCAAGCTACGCTGGAAATTGGAAATGACCAGACGGTCTGTCCGACAAGCACAGACGACCTGAGTCGAGCTGTCTTCAACCTCATCGAACATTCCGCCAGTCAGCCAGGGATCTATCACCTGGTAAATGAAGGAGAATGCACCTGGTATGCATTTACCAAGGCAATTTATGAGCTCATGGGGATGGCCACCGAAGTGAAACCCGTTGACCGAAAGGGGATGACCGGCACGATGCGGCGCCCACTCTATTCGGCGCTCGGCAATACAAAAGCAAAGAAAATGGGCATCACCCTTCCCTTCTGGAAAGATGCTTTAAGAAATTACATCAAAAGTAAATATGATGGAGGCTGATCGTGGCAAAGAAAGCATTGATAACCGGAATCACAGGGCAGGATGGTTCTTATCTCGCCGAGTTTCTCCTTTCAAAAGATTACGAGGTCCATGGGTTGATCCGGAGGGCGAGCACGTTTAATACCGGACGCATCGACCACATCTATACAGACCCTCACACCCCTTCTGCGCGTCTTTTTCTGCATTACGGAGATCTTTCGGATTCAGGACAGATGGCCAACCTGATTTACAATATACAGCCTGATGAGGTGTATCACCTGGCAGCCCAGAGCCATGTGAAGGTCAGTTTTGACATGCCCGAGTATACGGGAGATTCGACGGCACTGGGTACCACCCGCCTGCTGGAAGCCATCAGAAGGAGCGGCATCAAGACCAAATACTATCAGGCATCCTCATCTGAGATGTTCGGCGCGGCACCGCCTCCCCAGAACGAGCAGACACCCTTCCAGCCGAGGAGCCCCTACGCGGCGGCAAAACTCTACGCTTACTGGATGACCGTCAATTACAGGGATGGCTACAATCTCTTCGCGTCCAACGGTATACTCTTCAACCATGAATCGCCGCGGCGGGGCGAAACCTTTGTCACGAGGAAAATCACCCGGGCAGTGACAAATATACTGGCGGGAAGGCAGCAGAAGCTTTATCTTGGCAACCTCAACGCCAAGCGGGACTGGGGCTTCGCTCCCGAGTATGTCGAAATGATGTGGCTGATGCTGAACCAGGAGACTCCGGACGATTACGTCGTGGGGACGGGGGAGAGCTACACGGTGCGCCAGTTCGTCGACACCACCTTCAGATACCTCGGTGTAGAACTTGAGTGGCGCGGGCAGGGCAAAGATGAAACAGGCGTTGTCAGGAGCACGGAAGCGCAATGGGCGGAACGGTTACACAAGGGCGATACTCTGGTAGAGGTCGACCCCAAGTATTTCAGGCCTACCGAGGTCGTGTTTCTCCAGGCCGACATCACCAAAGCGCGCAAGAAACTCGGGTGGGAACCGCGTGTTACCTTTGATGAGCTTGTCAAAATCATGGCCGATTATGATGCGAAATTGGCAGGCATAGAACCCCCCGGAGCAGGAATCGAGGCAGCTGTGTGCCGCGGATTTACGTACACGAACCACGACTTCGCGTTTTACGAAAATATAAGGGAGAGGTGTTAGCCCTCATTCATAGTCCGAGCGAGACCCGGCCACAACATACGACTGGTACCAGACAGCATCACCCGCCCCCGAGTGATGACAGGAGTTAAGATGCAAAAGCAAGAAGTAACGATCTACGAGCCTTATTCCAGGCAAAAAATAGGTTTTCTGAAGACCTGGATGTTGATGGCAAGCAACATCGCTTCTTCGCGTCAGCTTATTTATCAAATTTTTAAAAGAGATTTCTTCGCGTCTTACAAGAAATCTTTTCTCGGAATCAGTTGGATCATTCTCGGCCCCTTATTTGGCATCATTTCCTGGGTGTTCATGAATGCCACGGGGATACTCAATCCGGGCGATGTTGGCATCCCATACCCCGCGTACGTCCTGCTAAGCACCTCGATCTGGGGTCTTTTTGTCGGCTTTTTTACAGCAGCGCAGGGGACATTGGGTTCGGGTGCGGCTTTCATTATGCAGGTCAAGTACCCCCACGAAGCTCTCCTGCTGAAGCAGATGGCACAGCATATAGCAAATTTCATCGTAACATTCTTGCTCAATATCGCAGTTTTGATAGCCTTTGGCGTGATACCCAGCTGGAAAATAGTCTTCTTCCCAATCCTCATTCTTCCCTTGTTTTTCCTGGCAGCCGGGATAGGATTGGTTGTGTCGGTCGTAGGAGTCGTCGCTGCGGAAATACAAACGGGCGTCAATCTTATACTCAGCCTCCTCGTTTATGTGACGCCCGTAATCTACGCGCCTACCTTCAAAAACCCAGCTCTGCAGACCATCATCAAATGGAATCCCTTGACATATCTTATTGGGATTCCGCGCGACATCATAATCTATGGAAGGGTTGATCATTTCGACAGATTTGTAATTACTTCGCTGGCATCACTGCTTGTTTTCTTGCTTTCGTGGCGACTCTTCTTCGTATCTGAAGATAAAGTAATTGAGAAGATGATCTAGGTAGTTGCGTGACGGAGAGAGGGCGGATATGGCAGTTGATATGATGGAGAAGAGGATGAGCGAACACGATTCACCCCGTCATCGCGAGAGTGACAGTGTGATTAAAGTCGAGAATGTCTCAAAAAAGTTTTGCCAGAACTTAAGAAGAAGCATGTTTTACGGGACCATGGATGTGGCCAGAAGCATGTGCGGGATCTCTTACAACCGCGGATGGCTGAGAAAAGCTGAGTTCTGGGCATTGCAGAACGTCAGCTTCGACCTGAAAAGGGGCGAGACCTTAGGGATAATTGGACAAAATGGCTCAGGCAAATCTACCCTGCTTCGCCTGATTAACGGCATTTTTCCGCCTGACGTCGGCAGAATCAC